>JAHFBU010000141.1 GCA_023249795.1 Syntrophaceae bacterium | reverse complement strand
GTTCGCCTGCGATCTTTCCGATCGAGGCCTCGTGGCTCAGTTCGGCATCCGGGTGTTCGGCCTTCAGCGCCGGGATCGTTTCGTTGGCGCCGTTGTCTATGATGATCGCATCGCACTCGATATGTCCGAAACATTTCGCGCGGGCAACCATCGTCGCGTAGAAGTTCTGCCGCGAGTTCCCCTTGATGACCGATCGGGAGACCATGTTGGACCGGCTGTTTTCCCCCGCCAGAACGATCTCGTTGCGCGAAACCGCTTTCTGATCGCCGTCGGTCATCACGCGTTCCGCGATCAGAAGCATGCTCCCCGGCCCCAGTGTCGCCTCATTGAGGCGGTTCGCATCATCCACTCCGCCAAGCTGGGTCAGCTCCATCTCCGCCTGGGCATTTTCCTCGAGGATCACCTTTGTCGTCGGGTTCAGCGTCCTTTTGCCGGAGCCGGGACCCGTGGCAAAATGCTTTTCAACGTATTTCACCCGGGCCCCCTTCCCCACCTGGAACTCATGGATGCCGGCGTGTCCCTCGGCCGCCGAACTGCCGCAGTGGATGCCGCAACCCGCAACGATCGTGACGTCGGAGGCGGCGCCGACGATGAAGGTATTGTAGACGACATCGTAGAGCCCGGCCTGGCTCAGGATCACCGGGATGTGAACCGATTCGTTGATCGTGCCCGGGGCAATCGTCACGATAATCCCCGTTCCTTCCGCATTGCTTTCAATGTTGATGTTGGCCGAGGTTGCACGCGACAGAAGCTTGCCGTTCTTACGGATATTGTAGGCCCCCTTGGGGATGTCCTCCAGGTCGGCCACGACCTTCAACAGATCCCTATCTAAAGCATCGAGCATCTTGTTCTCCTTCCTTACAGGGCCTGAAATTGCAGATGCTCAAATCGGCCAGCATCGGCAGGACGCCCTTCAGATTGCCGACATAGGCGAATTTCCCGTGATTGACCATGAGGACAACATCGGCCGCCTCGAGAAAGGCCCTGTTGTGGCTCACGACAAGGGTGGTCGTATGGTGTTCGGTCTGCTCCCTTTTGAGGAGGTCGACCATCGGCCCGATCGTCCAGAGATCGATCCCCGTATCGGGTTCGTCATAGATGGCAAGTTTCGGATTCCGGGCAATGGTCGTCGCAAGCTCGATCTTCTTGATCTCGCCGCCGGACAGTTTGGCATCAACGGCCTTGTCGAGAAAAGAGAGGGAGCATATTCCGACCCGTCGGAGAAGATCGAGAAGCTTCGCCTCATCTTCGATTCCGGTCGCCACGGAGAGAAGGTCCCGGAAGCTGAGCCCCTTGAAGCGGGCGGGTTGTTGAAAGCTGTAGGCAATTCCCGCCCTGGCCCGTTCGGTGATCGTAAGCCCCGTAATGTCGTTTCCCTCGAAACGGATGGTTCCGGCGCTCACCGGATTGATCCCCATGATCAGCTTCGCCAGAGTGGTTTTGCCGCTCCCGTTGGGACCGGTGATCGCATAAAATTTCCCCGGCTCGAACGTAAAACTGATCCCATCGACGATATCCCGTTTTCGGCCGCCATTGGTTCCGTCCGTTTCGGTGACGGAAAAATACAGATCCTTCAATTCCAGCATATTCGACCTCTTTATGGCTATTCTACCCAAAAACCTTCGATCATTCCCTGCGAAGAGGTTCGCGGAGAAATCCTGCGGGCGTCCCTGCCGCTTTTCCGCGCCTATCTTATTGAAATCTTCCCCGATGTCAACCGATAATCAGGAATAACTACAGGTACGACCGCGCTCCGACATAAGCCCTGATGAAATATTCCTTTGCGAGGAGATCCGTACGGATCATCTTCCCCCGGCCGGGGGCATGGATGATCAGGCCATCCCCGGCATAGATTCCGACATGCGAAACCTTGTCTCCCTTTGTGGCAAAGAAAATCAGATCGCCCTTTTCCAGGGACGAACGATCCACGGGGGCTCCCGTGACATACTGTTCCCGCGATGTTCGGGGGAGATCCAAACCGTTTAACTGATAGACGGTCATCGTCAAACCGCTGCAATCGAATCCGGCTTCGGAGGAGGTTCCCCCCCAGAGGTAGGGAACGCCGAGAAAGCTCCTGGCGGTCCGGACCAGCTCTTCCCGGAGGTATGCTTCACCGCGTGCCTCCCTTTGCGCGACCGCGTACTCCTCGGGGCTGACCACATAGAATGCCTCAATGGTCCCGTCCTTTCGAAGCTCCTCGGCCCGGGCCCGGGCCTGCTCCTTTGTGTGGAAGTTTCCAAAGCGGACCTTGTAGAGCCCCTGGCGGGCGACAAAGTAGGTGGAATCCAGCCCCTTCTCCTTCAGGGAACGCGTGAAGCGGGCGGCATTTTCCGCATCGGCAAAGGCCCCGGCCTGGATCGTGTAGCCCAGGCGGGGCAGCCCTTTTTTCCCCGCCGGCATCACATGAAGCGGAGGGGCAATGCGAACGGCCTGACGACCGCACCCGCCGATCAGGATCGTCAGGATGACGATGGCCATCACCACGACGATGAATTTCGGCGCGTGATTCTTATGAAAATGGATCATGAACGCAACCATTTTCTTTCCCCGGATCAGTCGCCCGGCGGCTTCGGATCGCCCCAACGTTCCCGAACCAGATCTCGCGCCTCCACGGCATCGGCAATCTCCCCGCCAAGCTGCGCATCTTCAACAGCACGGAGAATCTCCTTGAAAACCGGCCCCGGCTTAAACCCCATATCGATCAGATCGGCCCCGGTCAGGAGGCGGGGCGGCCGGAGTTCCTCTTCCGGATACTCCTCCAATTTTTGCCTGCAGAATTCATAATGATCGAGAAGGCCGTGGCTTCCGAGACAATCCATTCGATGGAGCTCCAGATGAAGGGCAAAATCCGGCGTCCTGAGGAGGCGTTTCAGGCGGTTCGGCCTCATCTCCCGCACGTTCATGAAGAGCATGTGCCCGCGGATGAGGGCAAGAATCGTCTCCGAATCCTCCCGTGAAAAGCGGAGCCGCCGGAGGATCGCGGCCGCGATCTCCTCGCCCCGCTGAACATGTCCGTAGAAATGGGTCCCGGTTGCGTCTTCGGACCGGGTGACCGCCTTGCCGACATCGTGGAGAAGAGCCGCCCAGGCGAGACGCGGATCGGCCTTTCCATTCGGCCGGGGCAGGAGAACAATCAGGCGCAACGTATGTTCCCAGACATCCCCTTCGGGATGAAAAACCTTTGGCTGATCGACCCCCTGGAGGGCATGAACTTCGGGCAGAATTTCGCCGAGAAGGCCGCTTTCCGACAGGAGTTCCAGGCCGCGCCGCGCTTCGCCGCCCGTCAGCAGCCGGGAAAGTTCGTCGCGGATTCGCTCCGCGCTGATCCGCCGGATGTCGGCCGCTCGCCGCCGGATGGCGGAAAAGGTCGCGGGCTCGATCTCAAAGCCGAGCGTTGCCGCGAAACGAATCGCCCGTAACATCCGCAGGTGATCCTCGGTAAAACGCTCCTCCGGATCGCCGATCGTACGGATCAGACGCCGCTCAATGTCGCGGAGCCCCTCGACACGATCGACGATCTCACCTGTAAACGGATCCATCAGAAGGCCGTTGATCGTAAAATCCCGGCGTCGGACGTCCTCCTCCGCCGTCGCAAAAGCGACCCGGGAGGGGCGGCGGCCATCGCCGTAGTCCGCTTCCGTTCGGAAGGTGGCCACTTCGTAGGGCGCCCCGCCCTCGATAACGAGGCAGATGCCGAAACGCTCGCCGACGGGAACGGTTCGGGAAAAGATCCCCCTGACCTGCTCCGGCCGGGCCGATGTGACGATATCGTAGTCCTCCGGCGCCTCGCCCCGGAGCAAATCACGAACACAGCCGCCCACCCAGAAGGCTTCATGGCCTGCTTCCCGCAGTCGGCGTACGATTTCGGCGGCCTGATCCTTTTGCCGATTTACGGTATCCTGCATCTCTCGGATCCCCCCGACAACCGTTTTCTTATGCTTCCGGCTTTGCCGGCGTCCCGCCGGTTCGCGGGGCAGTCAGCGGCGCCAGGTGATTTGTCGGGCCATGCCCGGCGCCCACACGCCATGCGCACCGGACCGCCTCGGTGATATAGCGTTTGGCCTCCTCCACCGCCCCGCGGACCTCCATCCCGCGGCCCAGAAAGGTCGCGATCGCCGCCGAATAGGTGCAGCCGGTCCCGTGGGTATCCGTGGTCGCGATCCGCGGCACGCTGAATATCGTGAATTCGCGGCCGTCGTAGAGGATATCCGCCGCATCCCCGGCGAGGTGTCCCCCCTTCACGACGACATGCCTTGCCCCCAGATTCCAAATGATCCGCGCCGCCTCCTTCATGTCGGATGGCGTCGCGATGCGAATGCCGGAGAGAACCTCGGCCTCGGGAATGTTCGGTGTGAGAACAAAGGCAAGCGGAACGAGTTCGGCAACCAGGGTTTCCCGGGCCTCTTCCCGGATCAGCGACATCCCGCCCTTGGCCACCATCACCGGATCGACGACCAGTTTTTCGATTCCGTATTCGCGAATCTTGGCTGCGACGACACGGATAACCCCGGAAGTGGCCAGCATCCCGGTTTTCGCCGCATCGATGCCGATGTCGGTGGCGACCGCGTCGAACTGGGCGGCTACGAACGCCGGAGGGATATCGTGGATGCCGTGGACCCCGAGGGTGTTCTGGGCGGTCAATGCCGTAATGACGCTCATCCCAAAACCGCCGAGGACGGTGATCGTCTTCAGATCGGCCTGGATGCCCGCGCCGCCGCCGGAATCCGAACCGGCAATCGTCAATATCCGAGTCGGCTTCATCACTTCATCTCTCCCGGAAAAACACCCGGCCGGAAATACCTGACCGCGAGCAGTCGCCCCGAATCCACCTCGATCGTCCCCTGCCGCGCGATCAAGCGGTTGCTGACACCGCAGGGCCGACCGATCTCCATGGCGGCCTTCGTCAACGGAAATTCAAACCCCGTCAGCGTCACCCCGGCAGCCGGTCCCGCAAAGGGGAAAAGAGAGACGGTCTGGCCGGCCTCCCCTTCGAGAACGGTCCGGCGATCGATCAGGAACACGTCGCACCATTCGTCGATAAACTTGACTTCGACCCCCGCCTCCTTCCCCTGGACGAGAAGCGAAATGTTCGCCAGGGCATGGTCCAAGCGTCGTCCGAGGGCGCCCCAGATCCAGACCTCCGCGGGCTTC
>JAHFBU010000140.1 GCA_023249795.1 Syntrophaceae bacterium | reverse complement strand
TGTTCGAACTGGAAGGGGTGTTACTGAAATTCACGGACGGCGCGCTTCGCGCCATTGCGTCCCTGTCCGTCGAACGGAAGTCGGGAGCGAGGGGGCTGCGCGCGATTCTGGAAAATACGATGCTCGAAATCATGTATGAGCTGCCGTCAGCGCCTGACGTGAAGGAATGCGTCATCAGCGAGGAGGTCGTCATGAACAAGGAAAAGCCGATCCTCCTTTTCGAGAAGAAATCTGAGACTGCTTGATCTTTTGAAATAGGAATATGAAATGATGTCAGACAACGAAAAATGCAGGGACCGGAATTCGGTGACGATGGATATTCCCCTTCTGCCCCTCCGTGACGTGGTTGTTTTCCCTCATATGATCGTCCCTCTGTTTGTGGGGCGGGAGAGGTCGATTGCCGCGTTGGAGTCCGCCATGAAGGAGGAGAAGGAGATCTTCATGGTGGCGCAGAAGAGCGCACAGAAAGATGATCCGGGCGAGGATGAGATCTACCGCATCGGGACGATCGGGATCATCATTCAACTTCTGCGTCTTCCCGATGGCACGGTCAAAGTCCTGGTCGAAGGCAAGAAACGGGGGATCGTCCGCGAATACCTCTCATGCGAAGAATATTTCCTTGTCCGTGCCGAAGAACTCGAAGAAACGGGCAATACGGAAGAGGTTAAAATCGAAGCCCTGATGAGGAGCATCCGGGAGTCTTTTGAAACCTATGCCAAGATGACCAAGAAGGTTCATCTGGAGATGGTCGGGACGATCGCCTCCATTGAAGATCCCTCGAAGCTGGCCGATGTCGTCATTTCGCAGGTCAACGCCAAATTGGAGGACAAACAGAAAATTCTTGAGATCAGCGACGTTCCCGAGAGGATGGAAACGATTTATGAACTGATGCTTTCAGAGATTGAGATTCTGAACGTTGAGGAGAAGATCAAAAGGCGGGTCAAAAAGCAGATGGATAAGACCCAAAAGGACTACTACCTCAACGAACAGATGCGTGCCATCCAGAAGGAGATGGGGGAGAAGGACGACTTCAAAAATGAGATAGCCGAACTGGAAAAAAGGCTGAAGCAGAAGACGCTTTCCGAAGAGGCACACAAGAAGGTCAAGCAGGAAATAAAGAAAATGCAAATGATGGCCCCGATGTCCGCCGAGGCGACGGTGGTCCGGAATTACATTGACTGGCTGCTGGACATGCCGTGGTCCGAGCAGACGGAAAACAAACATACCCTGCGGGAATCGGAAGCCATATTGGAAGAGGACCATTACGGCCTCAAACAGGTCAAGGAGCGGATTATCGAATATCTGGCCGTCCAGACCCTGGTCAAGAAGAACAAGGGTCCTATCCTCTGCCTGGTGGGTCCTCCCGGTGTCGGGAAGACCTCCATCGCGAAATCGGTGGCCCGCGCGACCAATCGGAAATTCGTACGGCTCTCCCTGGGCGGCGTTCGGGATGAGGCGGAGATCCGTGGCCACCGGCGTACATACATCGGTGCCATGCCCGGGAAGATCGTTCAGCTTCTCAAGAAGGCCGGGACGAACAATCCCGTCTTCTGTCTGGACGAGGTGGACAAGCTGAGTTCCGATTTCAGGGGGGATCCCTCGTCAGCCCTGCTGGAGGTTCTCGATCCGGAGCAGAACTCCGCTTTCAACGATAATTATCTGGAAGTCGATTACGACCTCTCCGATATCATGTTCATCACCACGGCCAATGTCTTGCAGACCATCCCGGCGCCTTTGCAGGACCGAATGGAGGTCATCCGCCTGGCAGGATACACGGAGCCGGAAAAGCTTAATATCGCAAAGCGGTTCCTTGTCACAAAGGAGATGGAAGCAAACGGGTTGAAGGGAAGCGGCGTCGTTTTTACGGACGGGGCATTGCTCACGATTATCCGCCAATACACCCGGGAGGCGGGGGTTAGGAATCTGGAGCGGGAGATCGCGTCGGTCTGCCGGAAGGTCGCCCGGACGATCGTGACCGATGGCGGGAAGAAGCGCATCCGGATCTCCTCAAAATCCATTCAGGGGTACCTGAGCGTACCGAAATTCCGTCACGGCGAGACGGAGGGACGCGATGAAATCGGCCTTACCATCGGCCTCGCATGGACGGAGGTGGGTGGGGAGCTGCTGGTCATCGAGACCTCCCTTATGCAGGGGACCGGGAAGATGACCCTGACCGGAAAATTGGGTGACGTCATGCAGGAGTCGGCGCAGGCGGCACTGACGTACGTTCGCGCCCACGCAAAGCAATTCGGGTTGCCGGTGGATTTCTACAAGGAGACGGATATCCACGTCCACGTGCCCGAAGGGGCGATTCCCAAGGACGGACCCTCCGCCGGCATTGCCATGGCGACCTCCATCGCCTCCGCTTTCATGCGCAGAAAGGTCAGAGGCGACCTCGCGATGACCGGAGAGATTACCCTTCGGGGCCGGGTCCTTCCGATCGGAGGGCTGAAAGAAAAACTGCTTGCCGCCCATCGGGGGGAGATACGGACCGTGATCATCCCCAAGGATAACGAAAAGGATCTGGCGGATGTTCCGGCCAATGTGCTGAAGAACCTGAATGTGATTCTAGTGGAGCACGTCGATGAGGTGCTGAAGCATGCGCTTCTGTCTGAGGAGGAAACGAAAGGGCAAGCCGACCCTGGCAATGAGGCGACTCCACAAGACACGGATCCCGGTGCGGAGGCAAGATCTCTGCCCCCTGCCGCTTAAACGGCCGGGAGTTAGAATGACGCCATCGTAAAAAGCCGGATATTGCCATTTTTTGTCATTTCCACACCAAATCAGGTGCGCAGTACACTCCAACGGGAATCTACTGAGTACGGGTCGTTATTGCCTCCTTCTGAAGAATGTACTCGCGAATTTACCGATGCCCTCCGCGGCTTTTCGTCTGTTGCCGGAATGTTTCTCAAAATATGATGTACGGCGGCCCGACAGGTCTGAGCGCCCCTTCGCAAGAGGCGGCGGACGGTTCATCCGGCGATGACAAATCGAATGAAGCCAAACTTTCCACTTCTGAACCGCGATCGGGATACGCTTTCGAAAGCGGGAAATGATCTTGACATATAAAGGACATGAAGATAAAAAGAGGCCGTCAATGATGGGAAAACGACGGGTTTTGAACGAGTCCCCTTACAGAAAGGAGCAGAAGATGATCAGCCGAATTAAAGCCGTGAACCTTTTCCGGTTTCTGGTGATTGTGGCCGCCGGCGGCCTCTTGATCTCCTGCGGACCCAAGGCGCAAAAGCCCTTGAGCCAGCTCGACACGCCGGAGCATCATACCTTTACCGGCATCCGGTTGTTGAATCAGGAGAAATTCGCTGATGCGGGCCGTGAATTCGATCTTGCTCTGCGGCTGGAGCCCCGATATTCAAAGGCCCACGCCGGGGTTGGACTCGTGAAGGCCTATCAGTCTGATTTTGAGGGCGGCCTCGAGGCCCTTAAGCAGGCCGATAAGCATGCCCGGAGCGATGAGGAGAAGGTCTTCGTCCGCGTGGGTTATATCCGTGTGAATACGCTGAGCCATGCGGCGTGTATGCGCGTCGGAACCGAATGCAAACCCGATGACACCTGGCTTGGGCATGCGAAGGATGCCTTCGACCGGGCGGTGCTGATTGATCCCAAGGCGGCAGCCGCCTATTATTTCATGGGGGAGGCCTATCTGGCGGCGTTCGATCTCGATCAGGCCGGCAAGATGTTCAACCGGGTGCTGGGGCTGAACGCGGAATACGTGAAAGAGGCGGACAGCCGCTGGAAGCTGGTGCAGAAGATCCAGAGGGCGATGCCCGGGACCGAGATCGGGAAAAAGATTGCGCTGGTTGAGAGGATCACCCGCGCCGACGTGGCGGCGCTCTTTCTCGAAGAGCTGAAGATCGACCTCCTCTACGCCCGTCGGACGCCGAAGACCTTCGATACCGCCTTCAAGGATCCGGAGAAGGCGAAGTCGCCTGCCGCAGGGCGGTCAGGAGCGACGGATATCGGCAACCATCCGCTCAAGGCGGACATCGAGGAGATCATCCGGATCGGCATGCGGGGGCTCGAGCCCTATCCCGACGGCACTTTCAGGCCGAACGGACTGGTGGACCGGGCGACCTATGCGATGATCGTGGAGGAGATCCTGATAAAAGTTGCGGGCGACAATGCGCTGGCGACGCGTTTTATCGGCAGTCCTTCCCCGTTTCCCGACCTGAGGGCTGATCTCCCCTATTTCAATGCCGTGATGGTGGTGACCTCGCGGGGGCTGATGGAGGCGAAGGAGATGGTGTCGGGTGAATTTGCTCCGCTCGAATCGGTGGGTGGGGCGGACGCCTTGCTCGTCATCCGCAAGATGAGGGAGGAGTTGCGCTTCTAAGGGTATATTCGGATCGGATGGGGGCTTGCGGTCACAAATGGCGGCGCATTTTGGCGACGTCGATCGGTACCGGAAGCCCCTGATTTTTGTCTTCCTGGGAGATGTTTCGATCCCTTCGGGCTTTCGGAACAGGTCCCCGATAACAAAATATTAATATTGGAGAAGATGAATGGGGAACGATACACTGCCCAAAAGTTACGAACCCCGCGAAGCGGAGCTGAGGTGGTATCAGTATTGGCTTGATCACGATTTTTTCCATGCGTCGGACAGTTCCGTGAAGGAGCCGTTTTCCATTGTCATCCCGCCGCCGAATGTCACGGGGATGCTCCACATGGGGCATGCCCTCAACAACGTCCTTCAGGATATCATCATCCGTTACAAGAGAATGCAGGGCTTCAACGCCCTCTTGATGCCGGGGATGGACCATGCCGGGATCGCGACCCAGAATGTCGTCGAACAGGAGCTGGCAAAAGAGGGGCTGACGCGCCACGACCTCGGCCGGGAGAAGTTCATCGCGCGGGTATGGGAGTGGAAGGCCAAGTACGGCGGGGTCATCATCCACCAACTCAAGCGGCTCGGCTGTTCCTGCGACTGGTCGCGCGAGCGTTTCACGATGGATGAGGGGCTTTCGAAGGCCGTTCGCGAGGTATTCGTTCACCTTTACAATGACGGCCTCATCTACCAGGGGGATTACATCGTCAACTGGTGCCCCCGCTGCCGGACCGCCATCTCCGATCTGGAGGTCGAATACCACCCGGAAGGGGGGCATCTCTGGAGCATCCGATATCCTTTCGCCCAGGGCGAG
>JAHFBU010000139.1 GCA_023249795.1 Syntrophaceae bacterium | reverse complement strand
TGACGCGCGGAGCGCGGATCTACGCCGAGGTGCTGGGCTGCATGGTCAATTGCGGCGGCCACCGGATGGGGGGTACCATGACCGCGCCAAATCCGGAGGGCGTAAAGCGGTGCATCCGCGGCGCCGTGGCCGACGCGGGAATCTCTCCCCGCGAGATCGATGCGATCAACGGACACCTGACGGCGACTTTCGCCGATCCGATGGAGGTCCGGAACTGGTCGGTCGCGCTGGAGCGGGGTCCGGAAGATTTTCCCTGGATCAACTCAACCAAGTCGATGATAGGTCATGGTTTGGGAGCGGCGGGCGCGATCGAATGCGTGGCCGTCGTGTTACAGCTGCGGGACGGATTTGTCCACCCGTCGCTCAATTGCGAGGATCTCCATCCGGAGATTGTTCCTTTTGCGGGCAGGGTCCCGCATTCCGCCGTCGTTTTTCCGGAACTGAAGGTTGTGGCCAAAGCCGGCTTCGGCTTCGGCGATGTGAACAGCTGCCTGATTTTCCGGAAGTGGGAATCATAAATAAGCGTTCATCAACAAATGAAAGAAGGGAAACATTATGAGTGAAGAACAGATTACGAATAAGTTCATCGACATTCTGAGAGGGTACGTGAAGGATCCGGCACTTCTGGAGAAGGCGACACAGAAAACCCACATCCTCAAGGACCTGAAGGTCAATTCGGCCCGGCTCGTGGACATTATCATCAAGTGTGAGGATGTATTCGGAACCACGATCGACGACGAGGAGGCCGACCGGATCGCGACGATCGGGGACGCGGTGACGCTGATCCAGCAGAAAGCGGCTTAGAACCGCCATGGGAAGACGGGACCGTTTTCTTCTCGGTTTGCAGTACGTTCTGGGACAAATCGCCGTCATCGTGACAGCACCGCTCTACTTCCTCTTCGTCCGCCTGATGGGCTACCGCATCCGCGATCTGAAGCAGGTCCGGAACGAAGTCAGGCGCATGTATCGGGAGCAGGAGGGACCCTGGATTATCTGCCCGAATCACCTGACCATGATCGATTCGATCGTGCTCAGCTATGGAATGGCTTCCCTTGCGGATCACATCTTTCGTTTCCGCCGGGTTCCCTGGAATCTCCCGGAACGGAAGAATTTTCAGAGAAGCCTCCTCATCGCCTTTCTTTGCTATCTGAGCAAGTGCCTGCCGGTGGACAGAGGCGGGAGCCGCGAAGGGCTCCAGCGTCTGCTCGAAAAATGCCTCCGGGTTCTGGGGTGGGGACAGGGGTTGATGATATTTCCGGAAGGAGGACGGTCGCGGACGGGGCGGGTAAAACGGGAGAATTACTCCTACGGGGTCGGCCGATTTATTGAGGAATGCGGTCGCTGCCGCGTGATGCTCATCTACCTTCGGGGCGACGGACAGCAGACCTACGGGCTGATGCCCCGGTTCGGAGAACGTTTCACGATGGTCACGGAGATATTCGATCCGGGAAGGACGGACGGCAGCGGGCTTCGCGTCCAGCGGGAGTATGCACGACGGATCATGGATCGTCTTGCCGCGATGGAGGATGCCTGTCTTGCCCCCCGTGGGTAACGACGTCGTCGATCTCGCGGCCCCCGGCAACCGCGGCAAGAGTGCGGACGGCCGGTTCCGCGGCCGCGTCTTCACCGTTGATGAACAAGCCCTCATTTCCGGCGCGACCCAGCCCGATACGATGCTCTGGGCTCTCTGGGCAGCGAAGGAGGCCGCCTTCAAGGCCGTCAGCCGGGGCGATCCGGCGGTCTGCTCGATCCCGCGGCAATACCGTGTCTTTCTTGAAACGGAAGATACGTCGGGAACAAACGCCCGCCTTGCCGGGAAGGTGAGCACCCCCAGGGGAGACCTGGCGCTCCGGGTCGTACTGACGGCGGACTGGGTTCATGCGCTGGCGGCGGAATCGGAAGAAGCTATCGGAAGGCTCCGCCAGCGCGTGTCGCCGCGGGAAGGAACGGGGAGCGGCGCAGATGCCTCGGCCTTCGCCCGGGAGATCCTCCTTGGGGAGATCGCGCGCTTTCTCGGTTGCGACGGCGGCGACCTGTCCGTCGTCAAGGAACCCGGCGGTCCCGGCGCTCCCCGCGTAATGTTCCGCGGCTGCCTTCTCGAAGTTGAGGTCAGCCTCAGCCACGACGGCCGATTCGCGGCCTTCGCCTTCGATCCCTCCACCCCCCTTCCCGCCGAATGCGCCGGTTGAAACAGGAATCTTCTTTCTTTTCCATTCCCCTTACTTGACAGAGAGAGAGATTTTCATTAAGGTCAAGGCCATCGGCGTACCGGTTTTCATTGACGGCACCGGCATGCCCTTGCGGAATGCGGCTTAACGTCAAGGAGGAGAATCATGAAAGTCGTTGCGTTCAACGGAAGCGCTCGCGCGAAGGGAAACACGGCCATCCTGCTGAACCTGGTTCTGGATGAACTCGGCAAGGAAGGCATCGAGACGGAGTTGGTCTCCCTTGCAGGAATGGTGATTCCCGGTTGCCGGGCCTGCTACAAATGCTTCGAGAAGGCCGACGGCCACTGCGCGGTGACGGGCGACATCGTCAACGACTGCATCGACAAGATGCGGGCGGCCGACGGCATTCTCCTCGGCTCCCCGACCTACTTTTCCGACGTCACCGCTTCCATGAAGGCCCTGATCGAGCGGGCGGGCATGACATCGCGCGCGAATAAGGATCTGCTGAAGCGGAAGGTCGGGGCGGGGGTCGTGGCCGTCCGAAGGGCGGGAGCGGCGCATGTCTTCAGCTCCCTGAACTTCTTCTTCCTGATCGGCCAGATGATCGTCGTAGGCTCCAACTACTGGAACATCGGCGTCGGCCGGGAGGCGGGCGAGGTGGAGCAGGACATCGAGGGGGTTCAGACCATGAAGGTTCTGGGGCAGAACATGGCCTGGCTCCTGAAAAAGCTCCGCGCCTGAATCCGGTAAATTGGCTGCAAATCCTATCCGTTCCTGCCGAAAATCGGGCGGGGCGGAATATAAGGGGGAGAGCGATGGAGACATTCAAGGAGGAGGACCTCAGGAAGATCCGTCTTTTCCGGTCGGTGGATCTCGGCGCAATCAAGGGAATTCTCGATGCCTGCACGATCCGGTCCCTGGACGCGGGAGAGGTGCTCATCTCCGAGGGACAGAATAACCGAACCGTCTACTTCCTGCTCGAAGGCCATGTCCGAATTCATCTCACTTCCACCGAGAGCCGACCGACCGCAGTCCTCGGTCCCGGGGAGAGCGTCGGCGAACTGTCCGTGATCGATCACAAGCCGGCATCGGCCTTTGTCGTGGCCGACGAACCGGTTCGTCTTCTGGCAATGGAAGAGGAGCTCCTCTGGTCTCTGGTCAACTCATCCCATGCCGCCGCAAACAATCTGCTGATCGGCCTTTCCGCCCGCCTCCGGCACGCCGATGCCGTGATCTCCGACGGCGGGGGGGAGATGGAGCCGGATTACCAGCGCTATGGTACGGTGGACGCACTGACCGGCCTGCACAATCGCTTCTGGCTGGAGAAACTCCTCGATCGGCAGGTTCAGCGATCGACCATGGGAGGCCTGCCCCTTTCCCTGATCATGATCGATATCGATCACTTCAAAACCTTCAATGACCATTATGGCCACGCCTACGGGGATCATGTGCTCTATACGGTCGCGCACACGCTCTCCGATCAACTGCGTCCGACCGAGATTATAGCCCGTTACGGCGGCGACGAGTTTGTCGTCGTCCTTCCCGACATGGGGCTTGAAACGGCAAGGGATATCGGTGAACGGCTCCATCGGGGAATGATGGATGCGGTGCCGGCCAAGCCGGACGGAAGCGTCATTGCCCACCCGACGATTTCCATCGGTCTGGCGACGCTCAAGGCAGGGCAGACGAGAGCGGATCTGATTGCCGATGCGGATCAGGCCCTGTACCGTGCAAAAAACGGCGGCCGGAACAGTATCGGCGGGTGATCGGTCCGACAACGGAGCAATGGCAACATGATGCGGAAGCCCGAAGGGATCGCATTATGTCCCCGGAAGAAAACCATACAGCAGCCTGATCTCTTCGGCCCACCGCTCGCTCTCCGGGGTCTCCAGAATCAGCGGAATCCCATCGAACCGCCTGTCGTTCATGATGAGCCGAAACGTCTCCAGCCCGATCAACCCTTTTCCGATCGGCGCATGACGGTCTACGCGGCTTCCGAACCCAGCCTTTGAATCGTTCAGGTGAACGCCCCGAAGGTATCTAAAACCCACGATCCGGTCGAAGAGCGCCATCGTCTCCGCGTACGCCTCCGGCGTGCGCAGGTCATAGCCTGAGGCAAAGGTGTGGGCCGTGTCAAGGCAGACCCCTACCCGGTCCCGCACATCGACCTGTTCTATGATACTGGCGATCTGCTCGAAACGAAATCCGAGGTTGCTCCCCTGCCCCGCGGTGTTTTCGATGACGGCCGTCACCCCTTGGGTTTCGGCGAGGGCGATGCGGATCGACTCCGCGATCCGCTCAAGACACGCCTCCTCGGAAATGAGACGCAGATGGCTCCCGGGATGGAAGTTGAGAAGCGTGATGCCGAGCGCCTGGCAACGCCGCATCTCATCGAGGAAGGCTGCGCGGGATTTTTCAAGCGGCTCCGCCTCCGGATGGCCAAGGTTGATCAGGTAGCTGTCATGTGCGAGGATCTGCGCCGGGGAAAAGCCATGCTCACGGCAGTTGCTTTTGAACGCGGCAATCTCCTCATCGGCGAGCGGTTTTGCCGCCCATTGCCGCTGATTCCGCGTGAATAGCGCGAAGGCCCGTGCGCCGATCTCCGCCGCATTCAGCGGCGCATTGCCGACCCCACCCGCCGCGCTGACATGGGCACCCACATATTTCATAAGATTTCCTCAGCTGTGCGCCTCGTCCCAGTTACGGCCGGAGGAAATCTCGACGAGAAGGGGCACGTTGAGCTTCACGACTCCTTCCATCTCCTCCCGGACCAGGGCGATCACCTGCTCTCTCTCGAATGCGGGCGTCTCGAAGACCAGTTCGTCGTGGACCTGCATGATCATCGCCGCCGAAAGTCTCTCTTCGGCAAGCCGCCGGAGAATCCGTACCATCGCGACCTTGATGAGATCCGCCGCCGCCCCCTGCATCGGGGCGTTGATCGCCATCCGCTAGGCAAACTGCCGGACGGCAGCCTGGGGGCTTGCGATCTCCGGCAGGTAGCGCCGTCGCTTCAGCAGCGTGGTCACATATCCGTC
>JAHFBU010000138.1 GCA_023249795.1 Syntrophaceae bacterium | reverse complement strand
GTGCTTTCCGGGAAGTTGATGGTCAGTCCGAACAGAAGACCGCTGGCCACGGCCATCATCTGTTCCCCCACCCAGGGAAGAGGGAGAAAGGAGACAAACTCGTCGGTATCGTATTTCGGATCGAAGCAGCCGAGGTTCGTTGCCATGGAGATGAGGTTCTGATGGGTCAACATCGCCAGTTTGGGAAAGCCCGTGGTCCCGGAGGTCGTACAGATCCAGGCGACATCGGACGGTTTCGTGTTCTCCACATTCCTTTCGAACACCCCGGGATGGCTCTTCTCATATTCCCGTCCCTGTTCGATGATGTCGGGGAAATAGGCGAGCAGGTCCGACCGGTACTTTCCCATCCCCTTCGGGTCATAGTAGATGATCTTTTTGACGCCGGGCAGCTCCTCCTGCATATCGAGAATCTTGTCGACCTGTTCCTGGTCCTCGGCGATCACGAATTTGGTCTCCGAGTGGTTGATGATGTAGGCCACCTCTTTGAGAATCGAATCCTGGTAGATCCCGGTGCCGAACCCGCGGGCCGACTGGGCGGCAAGCTCGGCGATGATCCATTCGGGCTTGTTGTCTCCGATGATGGAAATCTTGTCTCCGGGCTCGAAGCCGAGGCTGATCAGGCCGAGAGAAAAATATTTCACCTTTTCGGCGTACTCGGCCCAGGTCACGGACTGCCAGATCCCCAGGTCCTTCTCGCGCAGGGCGACCTTTCCGGATCCGTATTTCCGGGCCTGTTCGACCAACAGCTTTGGAAATGTATCTGCCGACATGTTTTTTCCCGCTATCTTCCGAGAACCGCCCCCCCGGGCTCGCCCAGGTAGGCATTGGCAACTGCTGTGTTCCGCTGAATCTCTTCCGGTGTCCCCTCGGCGATCTTTTCACCGAAGTCCAGAACCATGATCCGGTCGGAGAGGTCCATCACGACACCCATGTCGTGTTCGATCAGCAGGACGGTCTTTGCCCACTCACGATTGACATCGATGATAAACCGCGCCATATCCTCGGTCTCTTCCAGGTTCATGCCGGCCATGGGTTCATCCAGCAGCAGAACCTCCGGATCGAGACACAACGCCCGGGCCATTTCCACCCGCTTTTGGAGACCGTAGGGCAGTGTTCCTACGGGTTTGGTCCGGATATGCGTGATTTCGAGGAAGTCCAGTACATTTTCCACCCGCTTCCGGTGGTGGACCTCCTCCTTCAGGCATGGACCAACATAGAGCAGCGATTTAAGCAGGCCATAACGGATATGGATGTGGCTTCCCAGCATCAGATTTTCCAGCACCGTCATATGCTTGAAGAGCTCGATGTTCTGGAAGCTCCGCGCGATTCCAAGCCGGGCGATCTGATGGGGTTTGAGGCGGGTGATCTCCTGTCCCTTAAAGATCAGTTTTCCCTTCTGCGGTTTGTAAAAACCGTTGATGACATTGTAGAGGCTGGTTTTGCCGGCGCCGTTGGGGCCGATGATGGAGAATATCTGCCCCTTGATCACGTTGAAACTCACATAAAGAAGGACGGCTATTCCGCCAAAACTTAGTGTTAGCTGTTCACCCTTCAGGATAACCTCTTCCTGAATACGACCTTCCGACACCGATGCCTCCTAAGGATCGATCATTATAACGCGCTGCGGAATGATGCCATTGAAACAACGGGGAATATCTGATTTTCCGGGTTTTTCTGGCACACAGGGATTTGTTAATTTATAATGGCATGACTATATAGTCGGAATACGATTCCATGTCAAGAATATTAAAACACAGGACATATTACTCATCGTCTGACCGGGCGGCAGGTACCCGACCACCCCTAAATAGCAATCCGTGGTTGAAGCTTGCGACAGGGATGGATGGCTCCGTCGCGGCTGCCCCGGTCACTCGAATCTCACCGGAAAACGGGGTCTCGTCCGGCGGGAGGGGGGTTTGCTATTGACAAACGAAAATGCTTGTGGTGTATAGAAACCGGGGGTTGCATCCGATCCCCGACGTGTTCGGCCGCTTTTTCTTACCCTAATTTTTCTGGAGGAAAATCTCATGCAAGTCAAGGATCGCATGACCTGCAACCCGGTCACGGTCGGCGAGGACGCCTCTTTCGAAGACGCCCTGCATACGATGAAGGAGAACAACATCCGCCGACTGCTCGTCTCCTCCAAGGAGGGGCATCTGGTCGGCATTGTCGCGGAAGAGGATCTCGCTTCCGCCGCCCCTTCACGGGCCACCAGTCTGAGCGTCTTTGAGATGCACTATCTGCTGCTCAAGCTGAAGGTGAAGGAGGTGATGACCCGGCGGGTGATTGCCGTCGGCGACGACTGCCCCCTGGAAGAGGCGGCGCGCATCATGGTCGAGAACCAGATCGGCAGCCTTCCTATTGTGAAAGAGGGCAAGCTGGTCGGCATCATCACCGAGACCGATATCTTCAAGACCTTTGTGGAGATCCTGGGGGGGCGCGAAAAGGTCCTGCGTCTCACCCTGGATGTGACCGAAGGGAAGGGGGTGCTGGCCGCCATCGCCAATGAGATCGTCAAAAATAACGGCAATATCCTCAGCCTGGCCACCTTCTTTTGCAAGGATGACCAGGAACGCATCATTACGGTCAAAGTGACCGATGCCCCCAAAGAGCCTCTGCTTGCGGGGCTGGAGGCCACCGGTGTCCGCGTGTTGAACGCCGTCGATATGACCAGCGGCGGTTATCCCCCGGTGATCGTCGACGGGAAGACGCGGCCCTTCATTAACGTTTAGAAATCCCTTTATATTTTTCCGAACGGTCCGGGGCTTTATTTTGTCTTCCGCCGGAAGGTCGCGGGAAGACTGAAACACCGTTTCCTTTTCGACTTTATACGCAAACGCGAAACTTGTGAGGCAAGACATGGCCAACGGTTATGCCGGGCGTTTCCTGCGTGTCGATCTGACGGAAGGCCGCTGTTCGCCTTTTACGGTGGAGGATGCGCTGCTCAAAAAATTCATCGGCGGCAGCTCCCTCGGGGCAAAACTCCTCCTGGACGGCTTTCCTCTTGACGCCGACCCCCTCGCCCCGGAGAGCCCGCTCATGGTGCTGACGGGACCGATGGTGGGGAGCGGTTTCCCCGGGAGTTCCCGCTTTGCAGTCTGCGCCAAGTCGCCGCTGACGGGGATCTGGGGGGAGTCGGCCTGCGGCGGAACCTTCGGACCCGAACTGAAGAAGGCGGGATATGACGGGATCGTGATCACCGGCCGCGCCGAGAAACCGGTTATGCTTTCCATCTTCGAGGGCGAGGCGACGCTCGTCGATGCCTCCGCCCTCTGGGGGAGGGACGTTTATGAAACGACGGACATTCTCAAGGAGACGGACAAGCGGATCAAGGTGCTTGCCATCGGCCCAGCCGGGGAGAACCTCGTCCGCTTCGCCGCGGTCGGAAACGACAAGGGTCACTTTGTCGGCCGGACCGGCCTCGGGGCGGTCATGGGGGCGAAGCGCCTGAAGGCGATCTCCGTCCGGGGCGAAGGAAAGTTGGCCCTGGCCGACGAAGCCCGCTTCCGGGAGATCCAGAAGACGGCGTTTGAGGAGATCAGGGATTCGGCTCTGGCCGGTTCTCTGCACGCGATGGGTTCCGACGCGAACATGGATATCGGGATGATTAACGGGGACGTCCCGGTCAAGAACTGGTCCATCGGCGAGGATTTCGAACTCTCCTCGGCGCTCAGCGGTCCGACGCTTTCGGAAACCTACCTGACCCGCGCCCACGCCTGCTCGAATTGTCCGGTGGCCTGCAAAAGGGTGGTGCGTGTTCCCGACGGGCCGTTTCAAACCGAAGAGGGGCCGGGGCCGGAGTATGAGACCTGCGGTACCTTCGGGACGATGATCATGAACCGCGATCTGGCGGGGGTGATCAAGGCCAACGAACTGTGCAACCGCTTCGGTATGGACACGATCAGTTGCGGGGCGGTCATCGCCTGGGCGATGGAGCTCTTTGAAAAAGGGATTCTGACCCCGCAGAAGACGGACGGCCTCAACCTCGCCTGGGGGAATATGGAGGCGGTCCTGGCGCTCCTGCCGAAGATCGCCCGGCGGGAGGGGTTCGGCGGACTGCTCGCCGACGGGAGCCTTGCGGCCGCGCGGTCGATCGGTGGCGATGCCGTGGATGCGGTCGTCCACGTCAAGGGGATGGAACTTCCCATGCACGATCCGCGGGGCTACCACGGAATGGGGCTTGCCTACATGATGTCGAACCGCGGGGCCTGCCACCTCCAGCACGCCGTGCTGGCCACCGAACAGGGGATGGCCTCCTGGCCCCAGCTCTTTCCGATGAAGGACGACTACCGGGGGACGACGAGCGAGGAGAAGGCTGAGTTGGTCTTCCATTCGGAGAATTACGGCATCCTTGGGAACTCGCTCTCCATATGCCACTACCTCATCGACATCCTGAAGCCCGAGACGATCCTGGACGCCTTCAATGCGATCACGGGCTTCGGCCTCGACTTCGCGGGACTGATGGCGGCAGGCGCCCGGGACTGGACCCTCAAGCGGGGGATCAACAACCTTCTCGGCATAACCGAGAAGGACGATGTGCTGCCGAAGCGGATCATGACGCCGCTTCTGGAGGGAGCCGGGTGCGGGTCGGTTCCCGACGTGGAGAAGCTGAAGCGCGAGTACTACGCGCTCCGGGGGCTGGATGAGCGGGGATTCCCGCGCGAGGAGAGACTCCGGGAACTTGGGCTCGACGAACTCCGGGTGAGACTCTATACGCGATCAGGGAGGTGAAGGGATGTATAAGAAAGTACTGGTTCCGCTGGATGGTTCAAAGCTGGCCGAATGTGCGGTAGATCATGTCAGGGCGCTGGTCAAAGAGGGCTCCGTAAAGGGGGTGATCCTGTTCGCCGCCGTCCGGGTGGACACCTCCTGGGTTGAGCTGTACGGCCAGAATTTCAATGTCGAAGCGATGCGGAAGGCGCTGCTCGACTCGGCGAAGAGGTATCTCACCGATCTGCAAGATCGCCTTTCGGGGGAAGGGATCAAGGTGAAGACCGAGGTTCTCGAGGCCGACGGGGCCGCCGGGGGCATCACCGATTTTGCCCGGGAAAAGGGCTGCGATCTGATCGTCATGGCTACCCACGGATATACGGGGATGAAGAAGCTGATGCTGGGGAGCGTTGCGCTGAGCGTTCTGCACCATTCCCAGATGCCTGTACTGTTGATCAGGCCGGCGTCGTGCCGCCTGTAGGCACCCTGATCTTAAACGGC
>JAHFBU010000137.1 GCA_023249795.1 Syntrophaceae bacterium | reverse complement strand
AGGCGAGCCGAGAGGATGGTTCTCCAAGGCAAGCCATTCGGTCGTCGGCACATTGGTCAGAGACATCCACTTTTTGGCCAGGACTTTGTGGGTGGTGACGAACATTGCTTCCGTGGAGGCTCCGGTATAGTGCATACGCAGGTGATCAAACAAGGCCGGGGCAAGATGCAGCAGCTGGCTGTAACCTTCCACGGCCTCGACCAGATTGAAAATACAGTGGGGCTTGAGGCTCAAGAGTTTCTGCTTCACCCCCTCAAGATCGGAGCTGAATTGCAGAATTGCTGGTTTAAAATCCAGGGCCGGCAGGGTTTCGGCGATCGCGCTCACCTGGTCAAGGATATCTCGTTCGTCGGCGGAGGCATCTTCATGTACCGGGTTATGGATGATGGCTATGGTCTTGAAACTTGCCATATGATCATTCCTCTACATTCTTTCCATCCTAATTCTGCGGCAAGGAGTCAAATGTACTTTTGCATACCATCTCCATCACAGCGATGCAACGGATATTGGTAATAGGGTAATTTAAACTATTCCTGGCCGCAGAGTTTCATTTCGCGCGGGAAAATCTGTTGGAGATGTCACCGCAATCCGGATACTGATATATTACCCGCCGGGCCAAAGGCCCTCAGAACCCGAACCGTCCAGCTCATCATATGTTTCTAGTTTGGGCGTAAGGATCATCACGGTTCCATCCTCCTCGAATCGGAGAAATGTCCTTGCCTTCATGATGGAGTACCAGATACCGATCTTATTCCCCTCCGTGTCGAGGAGATCGAATCCGTGGGGAAACTGGCCGTGTTCGAGCGCCTTGGCCTTCATGAGACCGACGATCTCCAGGAGCTTGGCCGGGGTCATGTCCACCTCCCTCCAGAGGGTTTTTCTGTCAAGACGATAGTTCCGGTGCAGTCCTATGAGGGCGTTCGGATAGAGGTCCGAGCCGCTGATGTAGTAGCAGAGATCCAGATGAAGCACGCCTCCTTCCATATCCAGGTCCGTCTCCTCGCCGGGGAGAATCCGCCCATAACTTCGGAAGAGGGAACCTGAACAGGCAAGGGCACCCAGGCACAGAATCGACAGCAATAATAAACCGAACCATTTTCTCGGTTTCATAGGGCATTCCCCTGATTCGCCCCCTGGGGCCGGGAGGCGAGCATACGGAAACTGTCAAGCTCAAGCGGGGGAAGCAGATTCTTGTCCTGCATTCTCCCCTTCGACCAAGGCGACGGCAAAGGCGGCTGCACCATCTCCTGACCCCACTAGCCCCATGCCCTCGTTCGTTTTTGCCTTGACACTTACCCAACCGGCGGGAATCCGCAGAATTCCGGCGATGTTTTCCGCCATCGCCGGAAGATAGGGAGCCAGTTTCGGCTTCTCCATTATGACCGTTGAATCTACATTACAGACCTTATAACCACTCGCTACGGCAAGCGATCTCACCCGTTCCAGGAGGACCACACTGGAAATATCCCGATAAGCGGGATCCGTATCAGGAAACTGCCGTCCGATGTCGCCAGCGCCGACAGCGCCCAGAATCGCGTCGCAGATGGCATGGATCAGAACATCGGCATCCGAATGGCCCAGAAGCCCCTTTTCATGCGGGATCTCCTCTGCCCCCAGAATCAACCTTCTTCCCACTGCGAAACGATGGCTGTCATATCCGAACCCGATTCTCATTCCCCTCTCCTGCGAAAGATCATCTCGCCCAGCGCCAGATCCTGCGGCGTTGTCACTTTGATATTATCTGCATCTCCCGGAATTATCCGGACAGGTATTCCCATTCTTTCGACCAGGGAGGCGTCGTCAGTGCCGTAAAACCCATCCGCCTCGGCCTTCTCATTCGCGGAGAGAATCACTTCTCTCCGGAAGGCCTGCGGGGTCTGCGTGAGCCAGAGCCCCTCCCGCTGAACCGTTTTCACCACCCATCCCGCCGGATCCAGCGCTTTGACCGTGTCCCGGACCGGCATGCCGACAGCCACTGCTCCGAATGCCTTCGCCCCGGCGACAGCCTGTTCGATCAGTGCCCCGGTCACAAAGGGGCGGACGCCGTCATGGACAAGGATAATCTCATGCTCGTCCCGCAGCCGCCGCAGAGCATTGTTTACAGAATCCTGCCGCTCGTTGCCACCGGCGATGACTAGGCTGACCTTGGAAAAATCGTACCGCACGACCATATCCCGTTGAACTACCCCAATATCCGCCTCCGGAACAACGAGAAATATCTCGTCAACAAAAGGGGAGTTCTGAAACCCCCTTAGGGTGTGGACGAGAATAGGCATCCCGGCGAGTGACAGATACTGTTTGGGGATCTTCCCTCCCATGCGCCTTCCCATCCCCCCAGCCGATATGATCACTACCGTCTTCATGGCATCCGCCCTCGGTCCCCCCCAAAAAAAAGCCCGGCGATTGCGCATCGCCGGGCTACGATTCCCTCACTGTTTCACGTTATTCATGACGTGTTTCTTTTCCGGGGCAACCGCTTTCAGTTCCGAAAAGATCATCCGTCCGGCGGTGGTCTGCAAAACGCTCGTCACCAGCGCCTCCACCGTCACACCCTGGTATTTCTGGGCGTTGTCCACAATGATCATCGTGCCGTCGTCCAGATAGGCCACCCCTTGCCCCGGCTCCTTTCCTTCCTTGATGATCTTGATGGTCATCAACTCTCCCGGAAGAACGACCGGCTTCAGCGCATTGGACAGCTCATTGACATTGAGGATCTTAATCCCCTGCAACTCTGCAACTTTGTTGAGGTTGAAATCATTCGTAATGATTTTTCCGCTTGTCTTTTTGGCCAAAGCCACAAGTTTGGCATCCACCCCTTTGATCTTGGGAAAATCGTGGTCAACCACGTCGATGCAGATACCGCTGCTGCGCTGCATCCGATTGAGGATGTCCAAACCGCGCCGACCGCGGGCTCTCTTCATCGAATCCGATGAATCCGCTATGTACTGGAGTTCATCCAAAACAAAGCGGGGAACTATCAGGTTGCCTTCCATAAAGCCGGTATCGCAGATATCTGCGATCCGGCCATCTATGATCACGCTCGTATCCAAAATACGGTAATCACTGATCTCCTTGGCTGGCCCCCAGCCAAAGAGGCTGACCTCCTCGACTTTCTTCGATCCGAGGACAAGACCCAGATAACCCATTATCCCCGTAAGCAACGCGTAGATCCAAGGGACAACCTGCCTTTTTTCCATAATATTGCTTACAAAACTCAAACCATAGGCAAATAAGAATGCAATCAATAGACCAATGAGCATACCAACGACACCGCCCAGGATCACGCGTAGCGCAAGCTTCCTGATGGCCTGTTCGGCTTGGATGACAAATACAGCTATCGACAAACCTAAAAATAGGCCTATCGTCCATTGCCACCACTGGCCGTAACTGTGGTAGGCAATTGAATAACCGCTGACAGAACATGCCAGGATCAAGAGAAATTTGACGATCACATTCAATCACCTCCCTTCCTATCGATTTTATATGGCCCCCGATTCTCAAAGCGGTAAAGAACAGACATTAAAGAGTTCATCCCTGCACATATTTATGAATTTCAAATTGGTCTCAGTAATATTCTCTTTTCAAAGAACTCTGTGAGAAAACAAAGAGGCATCATTGCACGGTAAAGATCACCCTGAGATCTTCTTCGATCTTGGTCTCATCAGCATTGCTCGCAACGGAAATTTCTTTAATGAGGAGGTTTTTCGCCGTATCCATCATTTTCCTCTCCCCGAAGGAGAGGTTTTTATCACCCTTCAGAATGAAGAGATCACGCAGAACCCGGGCAATTTCAAATACCGATCCCGTCTTGATCTTTCCCAGGTACTCCCGGTACCGCTTGTTCCAGGTCTGTTTGTCGATCGTGACATCCTTATTTCGGAGGATTGCATAAACCTTGGGGATTTCTGCTTCCAGGATAACTTCGCGCAACCCAACCGTTTTTGCACTATCCATGGGAATCATGATCTTCATGCCGTTGCCCATGATCTTCATGATATAGAACAGTTGCTTGCTGCCCCCGACATCCCGGTTTTCGATGGCCTCAATCACCCCGACTCCCTGCGCCGGATATACCGCCATATCCCCTATCTTGAACATTCTCGCACCTAATGAATTTATTTTGAACGTTGGAATTTATCAGATTTTGACGAAATAGTCAACATGATTTACGGGTTGGTATGTCAACATATATATTGCCTCGTTAGACGAAATACGCCAGTCTCCACCGCTTCTCAGGGAAGAAAAAAAATGGGATTGCGCGCTTTGAAATTGTGGCGGATCTCAAAATCGAGATAGGTTTCTCCGTGTTCCTGGTCCTTGCCGAGGGACCCAATCCGTTCTCCCTTCCTGACTTGGTTATCGCGTTGAACGTTTCTGACCCCCAGATTGGAATAGACCGTTGCATACTGATCCTCATGCTCGATGATAATCGTCTCTCCATAACCCTTGAGAAAAGTGGAGGAGATCACGACCCCGTCCGCCGCCGCTTGCACGGCAACTCTCTTGCTTGCCGCAATCCGGATGCCTTTGTAATTCAAACCGTTTGGTTGAATGCCAAAGTGCGAGATAACTTTTCCCTTGACCGGCCAGGCAAAACGTTGCTTATCAAACTGGAGCTGATCCCCTTTCCCATCGTTTTCCTTCAGGATGACCGGATGATCGGCGATTGTTTCCGTTTCCAGCTTCCCTTTTGTCTTGTCGGAAACCGCGTCTACCTCAGCTACAGCGGAAGATATCGCACGATTATTCACCACTATATCGGCCGGTGGCATTATCTTTCTTTTTTTCGGCTCAGCCGACGCTTCTTTATCGAGGGGTTCCATCTTCGACACGACCTTTAGGGGCTTTGCGGTGCCCCGACCTGTGCCGGGCACGGAGGCGGAAAACTTCGATCGGGCCGTGGTCATCACGTCATCCATAATTTGATTCACATCGGGGATGAAGATCACGCCGCCGGCCTCAATCCGGTCTGGATTGCTGATGTTGTTGATCTCAGCAAGCTCCTGAAGATCGACACGATAGGCTTTTGCAATGACCAAAAGGGTCTCTCCGCTCTTTACACGATGATATACACCTCGGAGTAGGTCGCCTCTGACGGGATAACCTGCGCAGGAGAGAATCATCATGCCTGAAAGAATAAAACCGGCTAATTTCCGGCAGGACAGGCAGCATGAGAATAACTCGGAGAGGGGCGTTTCGCCTGTCAATTTG
>JAHFBU010000136.1 GCA_023249795.1 Syntrophaceae bacterium | reverse complement strand
GAGGGATCTCCGATCCTCTTTCCCGAGCGAATGTCTTCCCTCCTCTGGCACTGTCCATGATCAAGGTTGGCGAAGAAACTGGCACACTTGATCAAATGCTGATCCGGGTTGCGATCATCTACGAAAAGAGTCTGAAGCAGGCCGTCAAGCGATTCATGTCCCTGATAGAACCGCTCATGATCCTCATTATGGGGCTGATTATCGGCTTTATCGTTGTTTCCATGCTTCTTGCTGTTTTCAGCATTTCGGATATACCTCTGTGATCATGAAGAAACATAGAGAATTAAACCCGGATCCGGCCGCCAATGAAAACAACCGTTAAAGGCTTTACACTTCTGGAACTGACGATTGTCCTGTTCCTTATTACCCTTATCCTGGGTTTGTCTGCCATCTTTTTTACCGGGTTCCTGCCAACGGCCAAGTTCGAAGCAACAGGAAGGGAAGTATCGGCTATAATCCGCCATGCTCAATCGCTCGCCCGCCTGAACATGGAAAGTCAGAGTGTTGTGATTGATCTTGATAACAAGACGTATGGCATTGAGGGCGCCACGTCAAGGCATATCCCGCCGGGTGCCCTGGTAAAGATCATCGATCCATTCTCTGGTGAGATTACCTATGGAAAATATTCGATCGTTTTCAATCCGTCAGGAGTCATGAGCGGCGCGACCATAATCCTGTCCCAGGGGAAAAGGATGCTAAGGATTGAAATGGATCCGATAACCGGCACGGCATTAGTCAGGGACAGATCATGAGATACTCCTTGAACAACATCTTAAAGCATGATATTTATTAAGTGTTTCATGAATGAATGCGAAGCCATGTACCATAGTTGCTGTATTTGATCGCTGTCCTGGAGCCGATAAGAACAGAAAACCGCGCCAAGCTCTCAGGGAATGGATTAAAGAATTTAAGCAACAGACTAAGTCAGAATAAGGGACAATCCGATTCCTGTACGGAGTGGAATGCTATTAAATGTTAGTCATAGTAGCTTATCAGAAATACATGGGGAGGGGCGGGACGACAGAAAATGAAAACCAAAGTTCTTCTTGCTGATGATCATAAGATTTTCAGGGACGGCCTGCGAACCCTTATTGAGAAAGAAGGAATGGAGGTCGTCGGTGAAGCGGAAAATGGAAGAAAGACGATCAAACTGGCGGAAAAGTTAATGCCGAATGTCATCATTATGGACGTGAGTATGCCTGACATGAATGGAATAGAGGCTACTCGAAAAATAAGTGCCGGCATGCCATCCATTAAAGTTATAGCACTTTCCATGCACTCGGATCGCCGCTTCGTGCTCGGGATGCTTGAAGCCGGAGCCTCGGGTTACCTTCTCAAAGATTGTGCTTTCGGGGAACTTGCAAGTGCCATCAGCCAAGTCTTGGATGGCAATAAGTATCTGAGCCCCAAAATTGCGGACGTCGTTGTGAAAGGGTACCTGAATAAATCAAATGATACTTCCATCATGAAAAACACCATACTGACATCCAGGGAACGTGAAATTCTACAGCTCATTGCTGAGGGGATGACGGCAAAGGAGATCGCCGTTCACGTATTTCTGAGCATCAAGACGGTGGAAACCCACCGCCGAAATATTATGCAGAAACTCAACATGCGAAGTACCGTTGACTTGACTAAATATGCCATCCGTGAAGGATTGACCTCTCTCGACGTATGATGGGTTATGGTGGAATCGACCTGTAATTTTCCGTCCAGTGATACTCCACCGCGGCAAGCCGCGGGGTATCTAAAGCACCAAGGAACAAAGCGAATGTCGGGGTATTAATCCCGGAAGATATTCACAGTAAACTTTAACGAAGGGAACAGATATCCCGAAAGGAGATGAGATGACGCGACAGGTAGAGATGAAAATATGGGTAGCCATTTTATGTATTATATTTGTAGCCGGGCAGACGAGTGCCGATGAAATAAAGACCTTCAAGACAAAGGAAGAAAAGATCAGTTATGGAATCGGGGTCAGTGTCGCGCGAAACTTCAAGCAGCAGGGAGTAGAGGTCAGTACGGACTTCGTGGTGAAAGGTTTGCAAGATGCTCTTTCAGGCGGGAAGCTCCTCATGGACGAAGAGGATCTCCGGGCAACCTTGAATGCCTATCAGGCAGAATTGAAGCAGAAACAGGCGCAAGTCAGAATGATGGCGGCGGAGAAAAACAAGAATGAGGGAGATGCTTTCTTGGCCGGGAACAAGCAAAAAGAAGGTGTGGTGACTCTGGCAAGCGGCCTACAGTATAAGATCCTTAAGGCGGGGGACGGTAAGATGCCGACGGATGCGGACACGGTGGAGTGCAATTACCGGGGTACCTTGATCAGCGGGACTGAATTCGACAGCTCTTACAAAGTCGGGAAGCCCGGCATCTTCAAAGTCACTGGGGTTATTCCAGGCTGGGTCGAAGCCTTGAAGCTTATGCCCGTAGGCTCAAAGTGGCAGCTTTTCATCCCCTCTCAGTTGGCTTATGGAGAGAGGGGGGCGGGAATGGATATCGGGCCGAATCAGACGCTCATCTTTGAGGTGGAACTTCTTGCCATCAAGTAATTGGATATTGATCCCCGGGAAAGAAAAGGCGGGCGGTCGGGCAGGCATATTCGTAAAGACAGCCAGACAGATCATCCTCATCCTTTTCACGGCGGGTTCGATCCTGCTTTTGCTGCTTCATTCTTATGCCGCGGCTGATGTCTTCCAGTATGTGGATGATCAACAAGTCATCCACCTGACCAATGTACCCGCGGGTCCCGAATACCAGGTCCTGATAAGGGAAGAGCCCCTCAACTTGCATTCAGCCATGCCGGTCTCGGATCGGGCGCTGTATAATGCGTTGATTATGGAAACGGCAGCCAAATACAAAGTGGATTCTGATCTGGTGAGGGCGATTATCAAGGTCGAATCTAATTTCAACCACAAAGCGGTTTCCAGAAAAGGCGCGAAGGGACTCATGCAACTCATGCCGCAGACCGCCTCGATGCTCGGTGTGGACGACTGCTTCCGCCCGGAGACAAATATCGATGGCGGTATCCGCTTGCTCTCGTACCTCATCGGTTTATACAGCCGAAATCTGACTCTGGTTTTAGCCGCCTATAATGCCGGCGAACGCACCGTTGCAAAATATGGCGGTATTCCACCCTATGCCGAGACAAGAACCTATGTGCGCCTGGTACTCGACAAATATGAACAATACAAAAATATGTCGAAGACCGTCGCCAATGCCAATATGTAGGCTCCTCAAAATAGATCAACGACCATGTTCATCGATTTTTACCCCCATTATTATTGGGATGGACAGAGCGGGAGGGTATGAACCTACCATGCAAAAACGAACAGGAGAAAAGGGCTTTACACTTCTGGAAGTCATGGTGGCGCTGGCCGTTATGGCGATAGCCTTTACGCTCGTCTTACAGCTGTTTTCAACGAACTTGAGAAGTATTGCCGGTTCCGCGGATATGACCTCAGCCGTGGCCAGGGGGGATGCAAGAATCAGGGAAATAGCGTCCGACGGATCTTTGACAGAGAAGGCATGGCGTGAAATCACGGAAGATGGTTATCACATTGATGTTTCAATACAGGAAATCTTGAAAGAAAGAACGGACAACCTGCCAGTGAAACTTATGGAAGTCAGCCTCACGACCTATTGGGTGGATGGGAGGAAGGAAAAGAGTTATAAACTAAAGACAGTAAAGATGGTCGATAAAACGCCGTCGGTGGAGAAACCGTCAACGCTGTGACGCCTCCGGTTCTATCGAGGGGCATTCTCGCGGGGTAAGGGATCAATTTTTATGGAGCGCCACGCCGGCCGGCAGCCAGGCTGTATAGAGAAATGGATGACCATTATAATATGACGGCACCTAAGGAGAAAAATTACCGGCAACATCTGCTTGCCTTCGCCGGAGGTTTTACCCTGCTGGAACTGCTCATATCCATGACGCTCATAGTGGTCATCATCGTCCTCACGATGGGGGCGATGAGGATGGGATCCCGTTCTATAGCGGGGGGTGAGAAAAAGATGGAGACCCAGGAGAGGTTTCGGACGGTCCTGTCCATCATTGATGCCCAAATACAGTCCCATACCCCCTTGACATATACAGAGGAGGGCAACAAAAAATATTATTTCCGCGGTGACAGGAAGACACTGCGCTTCACGACCAATTATTCCATCTGGGGCGGCCGGAGAGGTTATGTTATTGCTGACTACAGGATTGAGACGGATCAAGCTGGTAAGGAGACCCTCTTTGCCGGTGAGCAGGTTCCGGGAATAGAAGGCCGCCGGGAAATCCGTTTTATGGAGGCATCCTCAATTTATTTCGATTATTATCAGAAAGCTCCAGATGAAGGGGAGGGAAAGTGGGTCGAATTCTTGACTGAAGGGGTGGCAATACCGGAAAAAATAAGGATCCACTTGATCCAGGGAACAAAAAATATGCCCTTGGTGTTTCCCGTCAGGGTTGGCGGGAACATCATGGTCGTGCAGGGCGGAACGCCCATTCCGGCAAGTCCGGCAACCGCCGTTAAAACGCAGGCAAATTGATATGAGTGATCGGGTAGTTCTATGCAAGACACACAGAAAGGTATTGCCCTGCTAATCGTGATATGGGTTTTGACGGTTCTCATGGTCATGGCCCTTTCGTTCTCTTTGATGACGCGTGCCGAAACCTATAGCCTTCTGGGCTTTAAAGAGGGGCTGGAAAAGAAGTTTTTGGCCGAGGCCGGCATAGAGAGAGGCCTGATGGAGATTATTAACCGGTCCGTCAATCAAAACCAGCCAATGACCCTTGTGGGCAAGGAGGTCTGGAAGCCGGACGGAACATCATACAGCACTGAAATGGGCGACGGCGGCTATCTGGTGCGGATCATCGATGAAGCGGGGAAAATATCTCTGAACGGTATGACCGACAGCTCCGGTATCATTGTGAAGAACCTTCTGATCAACCAGGGGGTTTCACCGGAAGAAGCAGGTATCATCGTCGATTCCATCCTCGACTGGAAGGATCAGGATGATCTTCATCGTCTCAACGGTGCGGAAAGCGATTATTATAAGTCACTTCCGAATCCTTACAAAGCCAAGGATGCCAACTTTGAGACTCTGGACGAACTCATCCTTGTTAGAGGGATAACGCCTCAAATTCTCTATGGGGATGGTAAAACGAAGGGGATTATTAACTTCCTTTCGATCCAGAACAATGCGCTTCAGATCAATATCAATGT
>JAHFBU010000135.1 GCA_023249795.1 Syntrophaceae bacterium | reverse complement strand
GACACCTCTCGGGAACAGGAGTTTTCCCCCATCATCATCCAGCGGAAAGCCGCCGTAGGCGAGGTAGTTCTTCACGCCGCCGCCGATCCCCTGGAGACCCTCATCCTTGTAGTAGGTCGCTGCAAGCAGGACGTCGGGGATGTAGGCTGTTTCCACAAAGGCCTTGATCTCGTTGAGCCGGAAGAGGTACTCGCCGATGCGATGGGCGTCGAGATCCGCGATGGAGGTGACGCCGCCGACGACGAGGGTCTGTGGATGGGGATTTTTGCCTCCGAAAATCGCCATCATCTGCGCGCCGATCTTGGAGACCTGCAGGGCATCGAGATAGTGAGAGACGATGATGAGGTTTGCTTCCGGAGGAAGCTTATAGGAGGGGTTCCCCCAGTAGGCGTTGGCAAAGGGTCCCAGCCGGCCCGACTTCACAAACCCGGTCAGCCGCTGCTGGACTGCCTTGTAGTGGGTTTCAGAGCAGTTGAACGGATTCGCGCTGTAGCCCTTTGCCATCTCGACAGCCTTCTTCGGATCCGCGGAGAGGGCGCTGACGATGTCCACCCAGTCCAGCCCGTGGAGGTGGTAGAAGTGCATGACGTGGTCAGTGAGATACTGGGCGCCGTTGATCAGGTTCCGGATGATCCTGGCGTTGGGGGGCGGTTTGACCTTGAAGGCGTCCTCGCATGCGAGGATGCTTGCCTCGTAGTGGGCATAGGTGCAGACACCGCAGAAACGCTGGGTCATCAGCCCCGCATCCCGCGGATCGCGCCCCTTGAGGATGGTTTCGATGCCGCGCCACAGGGTAATGCTGCTCCAGGCATCCTTGATGATGTTTTTGTCATCGATTTCTACTTCGATTCTCAGGTGTCCCTCAATCCTCGTGATGGGATCGACAATAATTCTCTTCGTCATCTGGGTTCCTCCCGGCGTTATGCCTTATGGGACGTCTCGTCCGCGTTGTCGTTATCCTTATGCCTGATGGCCGTCAGTCCCGCATGGACACCGATTCCCACCACCGTGGCTCCGAGGAGAACCTTTCCGATCGTGTCCACGGTCTTCTCGCCGCCGCCGATCGTTTTCTCGTCAATCGGTTTCTCCAGGGGGGCCATGGTGTCCCAGAAGCCGGGTTCCGTGCAGCCAATACAGCCGTGACCGGCCATGACCGGCCAGGAGACGGCGTCGTTGAAACGCACCTTGGGGCAGTTCGCGTAGGTATAGGGACCCTTGCAGCCCATTTTGTAAAGACACCAGCCCTTCGCGGCGCCTGCATCCCCCCATTCGGCGACGAATTCCGCGGCATCGTAGTGGGGGCGTCTCTCGCAGTAATCGTGAACCCGCGTCCCGTAAGCCCAGACCGGACGGCCGATAGAATCAAGGGCCGGCAAACCGCCAAACAGCAGGTAATGCAGAACGGTGCCGACGAAGTTGGCCGGGTTCGGGGGGCATCCGGCGATGTTCACCGTTTTGATTCCAAGAACCTCGCCGATCCCCGCGGCATCCGTCGGGTTCGGCTTGGCGGCCTGGACATTGCCGTAGCAGGCGCAGGCGCCGATGCAGACGACAGCCGCGGCCTTGGAGGTGACCTCCTTGGCCAGTGTAATGCCCGTTTTCCCCTTCGGTCCGAGGGTCAGATACTTTCCGTCCAGACCACGGGGCAGGGCGCCCTCGATGACGCAGACGAACTTCCCGTTGAAGTCCGCGAGGGCCTTCTCCAGGTTCTGCTCCGCCTGGTATCCGGCGGCGGCCATGAGGGTCTCATGGTACTCCAGCGAGATGGTGTCCAGCAGGATGCTGTCGACGTTCGGATAACTTGTTCGCAAAAAGGCCTCGCTGCACCCGGTGCATTCGGCGAAATGAAGCCATACAACGGGCAGGCGGCTGAACTGTTCCGCGGCCCTGGCCACCAACGGCTTGAACATGGGCGGCAGCATCAGGAGGGCCGTGGTGGCGGTGGTCCACTTGATGAAATCCCGGCGGCTGACCCCCTGTGAGGCCAACGCCTCCTGGAGTTCGACCCGGGGTGGAGGCAGTTCACTCTCCATCCGGTCCAGATGACTCTGGCAGTGCGAGAACCACTCTTCATACTGTTTTTTGACGGTCTCTCGATACAAAGGATCTCTTGCAGTACCCATTTGTCCCCCCTTAAATCTGGATTTTGCGCGAATTTTGTCGGCGCGCATGGTTAATGGAAATTATATTATCCCTTACCTGGGGATTCCGGTGAGGAGGAGGCCTTGCCGTGACCGCTCCCGGCCGGCGAACTTCAAACGAATAATCTGCGAAACATAATTTAACGCCCGTATATTGCATAAGATTCATGTTGTCAAGTCAAAACACGTTCACTGCCGCAGGAGAAACGATCTTCAATTCGCCCATCATTTCCGTCGGGCAACGTTATGGCATGGAGAAATTGCCGTCATCGCCCCTTTCAGTGGAAGTTTGTCGCCACCCACGGCGATGACAGCCTGACCACGAGGTCGGAAGGCGGGGGACACCCCGGGGAGGGCGTCATCCTCATCGATGTCGTCGCCAAGTGTATACACCCGTCAAGGAATTTCGGCAGGGCCATTTGATCGCCGTTGTCGGACGAAACGGGCTGGGGGGCAAGCCGCTTCGGATTTACTACGGTTGGCGTATCAGAACAGACCCCGTTGAATATATCCTCCTTAGTCCGGAAATTGGCGAGCCCCGGGGAGCCCCCGAAACATGCGCGCGCATCAAAAGAGAGCATGAACTGCGATTTCCCCTTGCAAGAAGAATTAGTCGTTTGTCCGAAGTTGAGAGCAATAGTAATGCCATAAACTTATTGACTTGAATTATAGGGATGTTCGAAGAATTGCGTTGTCGAGGCGCTGCCGTAAGGGGAATTTTACCCCGCCCGGGGGATAAATATTCCCCTTTATTCCGCGCCCCCTTCCCGTTATTCCGGTTCCAAATCAAAGATGCTATCAAGGCGGCGAGGAAGAGGCGACGCAGGCATACATGGATCGTATGTCGAGGAGCCGATGACGAAGCCAACGAAGATAGCGCTTTGAGTTGGAATTGGAATTGCCGTCAGATGAGAATGAGGGCTAGCGCGGAAAGAAGGATCATCCCTTTCAGGGTTCCGACGAGACCGAGGAGGGGGATGAGAACGAGGCTTCCGAAAAGGGCGCCGATGCAGCCGCCGATCAAATCCGCCGCGTAGAGGGGGGCGATCACCTTCTTTTGTTCCCGGACACCATAGAGGCCGGCATATGCGAAGAGACCTCCGACCAGAAAGCCGGCGGCGGCAAGCAACCCCGCCGTAAGAAAAAGCCCCCCGGCGACCCCGGCGATCACGGACCCGATTGCGGCCAAACCGAGGGGGGCGAAACCGGCCAAGAGGGCGTATCCCCAGCCCCGAGTCCTTTTATTCATGATGCCCGTTTCGCGGATCAGATCCCGCAGAACCAACGCCCCAACAGCCAGACCGGCCATAAATGCCGCCAGAAGGAGACCGATGTCCTGGTAGAGGACCCCCTCCTTCGCCTGGTAGGCAAGGATCATGACCGTTTCGCCCACAATGCCAAGGAATCCGGCGACAGCGGACAGAAGCACCGGTCGCCATGAAGGGCGCAGGCGGCTTCCGAGAAACAGAAGCGCCAGACCGATCCACAAAACCCACCCGATAATCCCGGACCCCTTTCCCTCCCCTTCGAAACCACGAAGGTCCGCAAATGTCAGCCTCGGGAAAAATCGCGAGAGCCAGGAGAGCACCGCATAGGGATAGCAGACCGGGCGGATATCGGTGTTTTCAGGAACCGCCGCCTCTTTCAGACGTTTTTCAACATCGGCGAAACGGTCGTTCGTGAAGAGGTAGTTGATGTAGGGCGGCGACACGAGGCGGAGCCGGAGGCCCCGTTCCCGAAGGCGGTCGGTCAGTATTTCCGGCGACCGGGGGAGGGGAGCGGCAGAGGCGGTCATCACCGTCATTGTCCCCGGGAGAACCAAGACCTCCGGGAAGACGGAGGCGAGGGCGCCATAGATGCTCGCCGTCCGGCGGGTTGCCTGCGGCGTCCAGATGTTCTCGGCGGCGGGGAGACGCAGCGCAACGATCCCGCCGGGATGAAGGCGCGCAGCGCACTCGGCGAAAAAATCCCGTGTGTAAAAGCGATTCGTTTCGCCCGATGACGGCTCCGGCATGTCGATGAGAATCAGATCCCAGGCAAAACCCCTCTCCTTGAGGTAATGACGCGGATCGGCCCGTGTGAGGCGGACGGCGGGGTCGCTCAGCGACGTCCGGATCTCCGCGGGGAGATGGCGCCTCAGCAGGGAAAACGGCTCAAGGTCGAGGACGACCGCATCGATCCGCACCGGCCGGTGCCGGAGGAGCTCGCGAAGGGTTCCGTCCCATCCCCCGCCGAGGACGAGGATCCGCCTCGGTTCCGGGTGCTGTAGGGCCGCCAGGTGGGCAAAGAGTTCCGCCTCCGTTCCCCCGCTCTCGAACGTGAGGGCGTCGTTCATGAAGACGGAGACCTGTCCGGCGAGAACCGTCGCCGTGATTCGTCCGTAGGGAGAATCCTGTGTTGCGACGAGCCCCGGGTGGTTCCAGCCCGTCATTCGCCGGTCGAGAAATGACGTCTGATAGAGGACGGCGATCAGGAAAACCGCGATGATCGAGGCGATAACCCGGCCCGCCAGGACCCCCTTTCCCCGGAAGAGAAAGAGGGAGGCGGCGACGGCGATCAGACCGCAGGCGGCGGCGAGGGGTAGATTCTGTGCGCCATACCGGAGACAAAGCGTCGCGAACAGTCCCCCGGCAAGGCTTCCCGCGCTTTCGATCCCGTAGGCGCCGGCGAGCGTCCGGCCCCGCTCCGCATGGAGAGCGGCCGCCTCCCGGAACATCAGGCCCGAAAGCAAACCGACGGGCAGCAGGGCGATGAGCAGCGCCGCCATCTGACCGGGGAACGGAAGGTAGGCGCCGGGGACAGCGCCCATCAGGAAACGGCTTGCCCGGAGGAAGACGACGCCGAGCGGCAGGAGGAGGGCGAAGCAGAGAAAAAGAACCGCCGCCCGGCCTGTGGAGGGACGACGGCTGCCGATGAACGCCCCGATGGCGGCCAGGAGCATCCAGACCCCAAGGGCGGTGAGGTAGATCAGCTCGATCCCGTAAAAGGCGACGTTGAGCTCCCGCAGCAGCACGATCTGCCCAATGAGCGACACAACGCCCATCAGGAAAAGAGCTATGACGTCAGGTATCATCAATGGTGTTCCGATTCGC
>JAHFBU010000134.1 GCA_023249795.1 Syntrophaceae bacterium | reverse complement strand
AGAGAACCCGTTTGGTCCAACTTGCGGGAGGGGTCGATCATCCTGCCGCCTTTGAGTAATAATTTCATGAAACGCCTCCCGTAAGCAGATAAAGAAGGGCCATCCGGACGGCCACGCCATTCGTAACCTGGTCGAGAATGATCGAATGGGGTCCGTCGGCGATATCCGGCGAGATCTCCACGCCCCGGTTCATCGGCCCCGGATGCATGATGAGAACATCCTTTCGGGCCAGGCCGATGTTCCCGCGGTTGAGAGAGAAATACTGGGCGTATTCCCTGAGCGACGGAAAGATGTTCTGTTGTTCCCGTTCCGTCTGGATGCGGAGCATCATGATGATATCCGCCTCCCGAATCGCCTCTTCGATTTGCGTATGGACGACGACCCCCATTTTCTCGATCCCCCGGGGGATCATCGTTGCCGGACCGGCCACAATGACGGCGGCCCCCATCTTGGTCAGTCCGTGGATATTGGAGCGGGCGACGCGGCTGTGGGCGATATCGCCGACAATGGCCACCTTCAACCCGGCGATTCCCCCTTTTTTCGCCCGGATCGTCATCAAGTCCAAAAGGGCCTGGGTCGGGTGTTCATGCGCTCCGTCGCCCGCGTTGATGATCGACTGCCGGAGCAGACCTGCCAGCATGTGCGGGGCTCCGGCGGCGGCATGGCGGATCACGATGACGTCCGGGTTCATCGCCTCCAGGTTTCTTGCCGTGTCGATCAGGGTCTCGCCTTTGACAACGCTGCTGGTCGATGCGGAGATGTTGATCGTATCCGCGCCCAACCGTTTGCCGGCGATCTCGAAAGAGGTCCGCGTCCGGGTGCTGGCCTCATAGAAGAGATTGATGACGGTTTTCCCGCGGAGTGTGGGGACCTTCTTGATCTCACGCGTGGAGACTTCGATGAAGGAATCCGCCGTTTCGAGTATCAGGTTGATCTCCTCCACGGAGAGTTCCTGGATGCCGAGGATGTCTTTCCGGTTCAGTTTCATTTAGAGCCTCACATGATCGGGATCGCGCCCGGGAAGAGGATTCCGCCGAAGCGGTCACTCAGGAAACATGGGACGGCGGAAGCAGGGTTTCCTCATCCATTTAACACGACGACCACCTCGTCCCTGCCGTTTTTCTCCGTCAGGTCGACGCTGACCGCTTCCCAAAGCGATGAGGGGAGGTTCTTGCCGACAAAATCCGCCCGAATCGGCAGTTCGCGGTGGCCCCGGTCGATCAGGACGGTCAGTTGGATCGACCTCGGCCGACCGAAGTCGATCAGGGCGTCCATGGCCGCGCGGATGGTCCGTCCGGTGAAGAGGACATCGTCCACGAGTACAACCTTCTTGTCGTTGAGCGAAAAGGAGATGTCCGTCTTCCCCAGCCTCGGTTTCAGGTGGGAGGTCTGCAGGTCGTCCCGGTAGAGGGTGATATCGAGGATCCCCAGAGGGATCCCCCGTCCTTCTATTTCAGAGATCTTCCGGCGCAGCCGCTCCGCGAGAAAGACCCCTCCGGTTTGGATTCCGACGAGGACCAGTTTTTCAACCCCCTTGTTTTTTTCAAGGATCTCGTAGGCGATTCGTGTAAGCGAGCGGTCGATCCCCTCCGCGTCCATGACGATCTTTTTCTTCTCCATGGTTTCCCTCATTGTGGTGTTCGGTAAGTCAAAAAAAAGCCTTCCCTGTACGGGGAAGGCTTAACAGCGGACTGGTTACAGGCGTAATTTTTTTCATGGACCATCCCTTTTCAATCTCGCGGGATTCAATTAAAGGGGGGCGACTGCCGTCGATTTCGGCCGGTTCTTACAATACAAAAGCGGGAAGTGTCAAGTGCAAAAATCTCGTCCGAGGGGACATGATGCGCTCCCTTCGTTTCTCCGCATCATGTCCCCTCGGATGGCGATGAAAATATGTTGTTGAATAAACGCGATTGGTGTTATAGGCACCCTGGCCCGGAGGCGATGATTATGGCGGTGAACACGGATTCCCAGGTGTTTCTGTTCTTAAGTGAACTTCTGGGAAGAAAAGTCGTTGACGGCGAGGGCCGCCCGATCGGCACGGTCCTCGACCTGGCCGGGAACATCGGGGAGATTTACCCGCCGGTCACGGATATCCTCCTGCGCCTCAAGCAAGATCGGAAACAGGTTCTCCTGTCCTGGAAAAAGATTTCAGCGATCAAAGAGACGCTCGTGTCCCATCCCCTCCGGCCGGAGGATTTCCGGGAACCGGTGCTCAGCCCCGGCGAACTCCTGCTGAAGGACACCCTTCTGGACAAGCAGGTGGTCGATACCGACGGGGCGAAGATCCGGCGGGTCAACGACCTGCAGTTCCTGCACGCAAACAGAATCCTTTACCTGGTCCACGTGGATGTCGGTTTCCACGGTCTTTTACGGCGCGTCGGTCTGATGAGGCCAATCGGTTTTCTGCTCCGCAAACTCTTCGACTATGACATGACGGACCAGTTGATTGCGTGGAAGTTCGTACAGCCCCTCTCCTCGCCGGATCTGCTGCGCCTGACCATCGCCCAGAACCGCCTTGCCCAGCTCCATCCGGCCGATCTGGCGGACATCATCGAGGATCTCGATATCCATCAGCGCTCCGCGGTTTTCCGTTCGCTCGATGTCGAAACCGCGGCCGAGACCCTTGAAGAGACGGACCCGAAGATCCAGGTCAGCCTGATCGAAGAACTCTCAACGGCGAATGCCTCCGATATCATCGAGGAGATGTCTCTCTCCGAGGCGGCCGATCTGTTGGGTGATCTTCCGAAGGATAAAGTGGAGGGGATCCTCAAGGAGATGGAGGAGGACGCGGCGGAGGATATGAAGGAACTTCTATCCCATCCGGAGGAAAATGCCGGAGGGTTGATGACAACGTCCTTCCCCAGTTTTGGCCCATTGGTAACGGTGGGGGAGGCGATGGACAAGATCCGGCTTGAAGCCGAGGATATGGATCTGATCTATTACATCTATGTCCTGGATGGCGGGGAGCATATCCTCGGGGTGCTCACACTGCGCGATCTTCTGATGGCACCTCCGACAACGGTCCTCTCGGAGATCATGGACACGCGGGTGGTTTCGGTCGGCATAGAGGAGAATAAGGAACGGATCGCCGAGGACTTCGCCAAGTATGGCATCATGGCCATCCCGGTCGTTGATGACGAGAACCGCCTGAAGGGGGTCATCCTGTTTAAGAATCTCCTCGAAGTGGTGGCGCCGAAGTTGGGACGGTAGGACAACGATGAATGAGGAAGGCGGCATACGACCATGGTTGATTTCCTGTCCGGAGCCATCCGCGGATTCTGGCAATCCTCGCCCGTCAGAAAATACTGGCGAACGCTCGGGATCTTCTTCGCGCTGATCGGACCGGGCATCATCACCTCGAACGTCGATAACGACGCCGGCGGCATCACAACCTATTCCCTGGCCGGCTCCGAATATGGACTCACCCTGCTGTGGACCCTCATCCCGATCACCGCGGCCCTGATCATCATCCAGGAGATGTGCGCCCGGATGGGCGTCATTTCGGGCAAGGGGCTCTCCGACCTGATCCGCGAGCGATTCGGTCTGCGCATCACCTTCTACTTGATGATTATCCTGTTTCTGGCCAATCTGGGGAACACGATTTCCGAATTTGCCGGCGTCGCGGCGAGTCTTGAGATTTTTGGCATCAGTCGATACATCTCCGTTCCGCTCAGCGCCTTTTTTGTCTGGTGGCTCGTGGTCAAGGGCAATTACAAGTCCGTGGAGAAGGTCTTTCTTGCGGCATGCGTCTTTTATTTCGCCTACATTATCTCCGGCTTCATGGGCAGGCCGGACTGGGGGGTGATCGGCGCTTCCCTTCTGAAACCGACGATCCGGATGGAGCCGGGCTTTCTGATGATGACCCTGGGGCTGATCGGGACGACCATCGCCCCCTGGATGCAGTTTTATCTCCAGTCTTCGGTCGTGGATAAGGGACTCAAGGCGGGGGATTACCCCTACACCCGGATGGATGTGATCATAGGGTCGGTCATTGTCAATGTGGTTGCCTTTTTCATTATCATGCTCTGCGCGGTGACCCTTTTCCAGAACGGCGTCAAGATCGAAAGCGCCAAAGACGCCGCCCAGGCGCTGGCGCCGCTGGCGGGAGAATACTGTTCCTGGCTGTTCGCCTTCGGCCTCCTGAACGCCTCTTTGTTTGCCGCCTCCATTCTGCCGATTTCCACCTCTTATACGATCTGCGAGGCCTTCGGGTGGGAGTCCAGCCTGAACCGCAAATTCCTGGAGGCCCCTCAGTTCTACGGCCTTTATTCTCTGATGGTATTCCTCGGCGCCGGAATCATCCTGCTGCCTGACATGCCGCTGATCCGGATCATGTACTACTCCCAGGTCATCAACGGGGCGCTTCTTCCCGTGATCCTCGTCTTTATGCTGCTGCTGGTCAATGATCGGCGGATCATGGGAAAATACACGAACGGCCTCGTCATGAACATCCTCTCATGGCTGACCGTCGCCATTCTGGTCTTTATTTCAGTGGCGATGGTCGTTTTCGCGCTGATCTGAATGCGGACATGAAAAAAGCCGCGCAATGGCCGCGGCTTTTTCTTGGCGATGGTCAATATTGATCCGGCCTGGAATCGGAATCAGTGCAGAACCGATCCCATGCGATTCCATCGGACGCCGTGATCCTCGCGGTCCCAGGACCAGTAGATGATAAGCGCCTTGCCCAGCACGTCCTTCATCGGGACGAACCCCCAGAAACGGCTGTCGTAACTCTCGTCACGGTTGTCGCCCATAACGAAAAGGGAACCTTCCGGAACCGTGACCGGGCCGAAGTTGTCGCGGGGCTGCACCGCCCCGGGGAAAACCTGATTGTCCACATAGACTCCGTGGGAGTCGCTCCAGGGGAGGCCGTTCAGGAGGATTTGCTTGTCCCGGATCTCGATCGTGTCGCCAGGCAGGCCGATCAGCCGTTTGATGAAATCCTTCGACCGGTCTTCCGGGTAGATAAAAACCACGATGTCCCCCCGTTTGGGCGTCCCGACGGGAATAATACTGGAACGTATCAGGGGCAGACGGACCCCATAGTTGAATTTGCTTACAAGGATATGATCGCCGATCAGCAGCGTCGGTTTCATCGAGCCGGAGGGAATCTTGTAGGCCTGGATCACAAAGGTGCGGATGAAAAAGGCGATCACGACGGCAAGGAGGATCGCCTCGATGTATTCTCGAAGTTTTGATTTCGATTCGCTCATAGGTTCCCTTAGTTGTAAATACCGGTTAATGTGATGACGACCATGATCAGGGCGAAGACCCCTTTTA
>JAHFBU010000133.1 GCA_023249795.1 Syntrophaceae bacterium | reverse complement strand
AGGTGCAGAGATCTTCGAAGTCAAGGACTCCCCGCGATCACTCCGGGAAGGTGGAGAGGTGGACCTACAACTGCGGGGAGCACGACTTTATCTATGTCCTGACCTTCGAGGGCGGCGTCCTGACGAAGGAGGAGACAATGGGTTACGGCAAAGGGCGCTCCGATTGCCAGGGGAGACGATAAACGCCCGTTTTCGTTCTTGACATGCTCTTGCGGGCTGTGTTAGCTTTCAACCCGATTTCGGTTGTTATTCGCTAACATGTTGAATATATTGAGAAGAATATGGCCCATGGATGACCGGGAACTCTGTCCAGCGGAGTGTGAGCAGGAGAGGAAAGCCTTCCTCTCGCAGGTGGATGCCTGCCTCGACCGGAACGAATTGCACGTGGTTTTGGATCTCGCTCAAGCGAGAATGAAAAGAATTCCGGAGGATCTGGACGCCCGTACAGCAATCTGCCGTGTCTGTATCCTTCAGGGGAGGATCGACGAGGCCAGAGGGATGATCGAGGAGATGGAGGAGATCCTCGCAAGATTCTCTCAGATCTACGTCTGCATGGGCAACATCTGCATGAAAAAAGGGATGACGGATTCGGCGGAGACGTTCTACCGGAAGTTCGCGGCCCTCAACCCAGAGGCGCCCCGTGTCCGGGATATCCTGGAGACATGGAACGGCGTCGACGAACGGCAAGAAACGAATACGGAACAGGAGACCATCATCCCCTCCGACTTCCAGACGGTGACCCTCGCCGAACTCTACGTCCGTCAGGGTCATCTCCGGCAGGCGGAAGAGGTGTTGGAGAAGATCGTCGGGCAAGAGCCGCAAAACGGAAAGGCGGCCGAACTGCTTCGGGAGGTCCGCGGCCGGATACTCCAAGAAGCCTCCTCGCAGCGAAATGCGGGGATCGTCGCCGAGCTTTCCCGCTGGTTGAGCAATGTCGGAAGGTTGCGCGGCCATGCGGCATGATCCTTCGCCGTTTTCGAATCGGGTAGGCCGCCTGCGGTCGGGATTTCCGGAGACGGACGCGCTGCTCATCCTGGGTGAAAAAAATATCCGCTACCTGACCGGTTTCACCGGCGGTGATGGCGCGCTGATGGCGGGCCCGGACTGGCTGACGCTCCTGGTGGACGGACGCTATGTGACTCAGGCTCGGGCCGATGCCCCGGGTGCGGAGGTCTTTGAATTCCGAAAACGCGCGGATGGGATCGCTGCGGTGGCCCATCAGCATAAGGTCGGGTCGATCGGTTTCGAATCGCCGGTTCTTACGGTTTCTGAATATCTGAAACTGAAGGAATCGCTTCCGGATGTGTCGTTCCAGCCCCTTCCCCCGAGTTTCGAATTCCTCCGCGCCGTCAAGGATGAGGAGGAGATCGACCGGATCCGGGAGGCGGCGCAGATCGCCGGGAAAGCCTTCGCCGCCGTCCGTGAGATGATCCGGCCCGGCGTCCGGGAGAAGGAGATCGCCCTCGATCTGGAATACCGGATGCGGCGCGGCGGGGCCGAACAGGCTTCCTTTGAGACGATTGTCGCGGCGGGGGCCAATTCGGCCCTTCCCCACGCCACCCCGGGTAGCAGAACGATTGCGGACGGGGATTTCGTAATGATCGACTACGGGGCGGTCTGCGGCGGGTATCATTCGGATGAGACCTGTACGCTTTTGGTCGGGAGCGCCTCGGAGCGTCAACGGGAGATCTACCGGTTGGTCCTGGAGGCCCATGACCGGGCAATCGGAGCGATTCGGGCGGGCGTCTCCTGCGGGGAGATCGACCGCATCGCCCGGTCGCATCTCAACGAAGCGGGGTTGGGGAATTTATTCTCTCATGGCACCGGCCATGGCGTGGGGCTGGAGGTCCATGAGGCGCCGCGTTTGGCCGCGGGCAGGGAAGAGGCCCTCCAGGCCGGCATGGTGGTGACCGTCGAACCCGGGGTATATCTTCCCGGTCTCTGGGGGGTTCGGATCGAGGATACGGTTCTGGTGACGGATAAGGGTTGTGAGATCCTGACGCGGACGTCGAAGGAACTCGCAGTGATATAGATTGCTGATCATAAATTCATGAAGAACAGGATACCATGATATGAAATCAATTCCGGATGATCTTCTGTACAGTCGCGAACATGTTTGGGTGAGGGTGGATGGCGATCTGGCCACCATCGGTATTACGGACCATGCTCAGGAGAAACTGGGAGAGATCCTTTCGCTGGATCTGCCCGCGGTCGATTCCTATGTGGAGCGGGATGAACCGTTCGGCAGCATCGAATCTGTAAAGGCGGTAATCGAACTCATCTCGCCGGTCAGCGGGGTGGTCATCAGCGTCAATGAGGATATCACGGATGAAATCGGGGTTGTCAACAGCGACCCCCATGACACCGGGTGGATGATCATTGTGGATCTGGAGGATCCGGAGGAGTTGGACGAGCTCCTGGATGCAAGGGGATATCAGGAGTTTGTGATTCAGGAAGCGGAGGTCGACTGAATCGCGGTGGAGGAATGGAGAATTCTCCCTTTCCGGAAGGCCGACGCCGTGGAGAATATGGCCGTTGATGAGGCTCTCTTCCGGGAAAGCATCCGCAAGAAGAGCCCTTCGACGCTTCGTTTCTACGGGTGGCGGGTTCCTGCTCTTTCCATCGGCTATTTTCAGGATTATGAAAAAGAGGTCGACGGCGAAGCCTGCCGGAGGTTCGGCGTCGATATCATCCGTCGTCCGACGGGCGGAAAGGCGGTCCTTCATGAACAGGAGCTGACCTATGCCGTGATCGCCGGTGTGGATTCACACCTATTCTCTCCGGATATCCTGAATGCCTATCGCGTGATCAGCAACTGTATCGCGCAAGGGCTGGCCGAAATCGGTGTCCGGACGGAAATGAAGGGGGATGGGAGGCAGGCGCCGGACGGGACACTCCGCTCTTCGTGCTTTTCCTCTCCTTCCCGCTACGAGCTCCTCGTCGGCGGACGCAAAATCTGCGGATCGGCGCAGATGAGGTCCCACGGCGTCTTTCTGCAGCACGGATCGCTGCTCCTGGCGTTCGACCCCTTTCGGACCTGTGCCGTCATGCTGCCCCACCGGGACAGCAAAACCGATGCGGACCATCTGCGAAACGCGATTACCTCTGTCGGCGAGCATGCGGGGACGTCGGTTGGCGAGGAAAAGCTGCGCCGTGTCCTGCAAGAGGGATTCGAACGGGTGCTGGGCATACGGTTCCGGGAAGGACGATTGACTTCGGAAGAGCAGGCGCTCAAGGACGAACTGATGACGAAGAAATATGGCAGCGAGGACTGGAACAGGAAAGGGAGAAGCCGCGAATGAACATCAGCTCTTTGATCAAAGAGGAGATCCTCGCCCAGAAGGCCTATGCGGTGGAGAATACCTCCTGCCCGATCAAGCTGGATGCCAATGAAAATCCGCTGGAGATGCCCGCATCTCTCCGGGAGCTGTTCGCGGCCAGGCTTGCTTCCGTTCCCTTGAACCGGTATCCCGAAGCCGGTTCGCCCGTCCTGGCATCCCGATTCGCCGAGGCCTTCGGTGTCGGAAGCGACCAGATCGTCCTCGGGAACGGATCGGATGAACTGATACAGATTCTCTGCACCGCCGTAGCCAGGCCGGAGGCGGAGATCATGATCCCGATTCCCACCTTCGCGATGTATCGGATATCCGCCCAAAATGCCGGTTTGAAGGTTTCGGCCGTTCCGCTCGATGGGTCGTTCGATCTCGATCTGACGGCCATGCGGGAACGGATTGCCGCTCATCCCCCCGTCCTGACCTTCCTCGCATGGCCCAACAATCCGACGGGCAACTGTTTCAGCCGCGATCGGATCGAGGCGATCCTCCGGGAGTGGCCGGGAATCATCGTCGTCGATGAGGCCTACTTCCATTTCTCCGGGCAGACCTTCCTGCCGTTGCTCGGCCGACATGAGAATCTGGCCGTCCTCCGAACCCTCTCCAAGGTGGGGTTTGCCGCCATGCGGATCGGCCTCCTGATAGGCCCTCCCGCGCTGATTCACGAGATCGACAAGGTGCGGCTTCCCTACAACATGAACGCCATGTCGCAGGCCGCCGCCGGATTCTATCTCGACCACGAGGAGCTGTTTCTCGATCAGGCGGAGACGATCCGCCGCCTGCGCGTTGAGCTTTTCGCGGCGATGAAAACAATTCCGGGAATTCATCCCCGGCCGACGGATGCAAATTTTATTTTTTTTGATTGTGATTTTGACGCGGATCGCGTATACACGAAACTCATGGAGCGGGGTATCCTGATCAAGAACTTCAACGCCCCCGGGACGATGAAGAACTTCATGCGCGTCACGGTCGGAACCCGCGAAGAAAATTCCATGTTTATAGAGGTATTGCAGGATATTATAGCAAAGTAAGGAGCGTGGTCCACATATAGGCAACAATCAAGGGTAGTTTACGGCACGCAAACATCAGCGAAGCGCCGTACTGCCCTTTTTTTGCGCCGGTAATTCATCGGAGATGGGTCTATTCGAGGACATTATAATCAAACGATAGAAAAGGAGAAGGAATTTGGAAGTAAAAGTGTTCGACAATGATGTGGAAAAGGCTTTGAAGATCCTCAAGAACAAGCTTTCCAAGAGCGGCCTGTTCAAGGAACTCAAGCTGCGGCGCGCCTATGAGAAACCCTCGGTGAAGAAGAAGAGAAAGACCATCGAGGCCCGCCGGAGACTGGCGAAGGTTCAGCGGCGCAGGGTCTCTTAAAGGGTCTCCGGATCAAAAGGCCGGATCGAAGGATCGGTCCGGGCGCGGAAGAAGGGTTCGGGAGTAAGGCGCGGGGCGTTTCCTCGACGGCCTTTCCCGGGCAGAGGTGTGTCACATGGACGAAAAGCAGTATGTCGTGGATGCCCTGTCCATCGATGAATCCTGGCGCGTCTTCCGGATCATGGCCGAATTTGTCGAGGCGATCGAAACACTCTCCCAGGTGAAGCATGCCGTGAGCATCTTCGGCTCGGCGAGAACGAAGCCGGACGACCCCTATTACAGGAAGGCGGAACTTCTCGCCCGGCGGTTTGTCGAAGAGGGCTTCGGCGTCATCACGGGCGGCGGCCCCGGCATCATGGAGGCGGCGAACAAAGGAGCCGCTGAGGCGGGCGGACAGTCGGTGGGGATGAACATCCGCCTGCCTTTCGAGCAGAAGCCCAACCCCTACGCCAACGTCAGCATCGACTACAAGTATTTCTTCATCCGGAAGGTAATGTTCGTCAAGTATGCCGTGGCCTATGTGATCCTGCCCGGCGGTTTCGGGACGATGGACGAGTTTTTCGAGGCGCTGACCCTCAT
>JAHFBU010000132.1 GCA_023249795.1 Syntrophaceae bacterium | reverse complement strand
GCCCTACGGGATGATGAAACGGGTGGAGCTGGGACGCGCCCTGGCCCTCGAACCGGCGCTCTTGGTCCTCGATGAGCCGTTTGCGGGGATGAACATCGAAGAGAAGGAGGACATGGTCCGTTTTCTGCTCCAGATGAACCGGGACTGGGGACAGACGATGATCCTTGTCGAACACGACATGTCGATCGTCATGAGCATCGCCCAGAGGATCGCCGTTTTGAACTTTGGCGAAAAGCTGACGGAAGGAACGCCGGACGAGATTATCCGTCATCCGGAAGTGATCAAGGCCTATCTCGGAGATGAGGATGCGGTGTGATCATGAGGAGATCCCTTTGGAAATGAGCGGCGGGCACACGGCATCCTTCACGGGAACATTGCCGCAGCTCCTTGCGGCGCAGGCAGCGCGTTTCGGCGCGGGCCAAACGGCCATCCGCGACAAGGCCTACGGGATCTGGGAGGCTTATCACTGGGAAGATTACCTGCGGTATGTCCGGCGTGTGGGTCTGGGGCTGATCGCCCTGGGCTTTCAGCGGGGCGAGTCGGCCGGGCTCATTACCGACAACCACCCGGAATGGCTTTTTTCCGAGTTGGGAACACAGGCCGTCGGCGGAATCAGCTTGAATCTCTTTACATCGGCCGTCGCCGATGAGCTTGCTACATCCCTGAAACGGGTTCGCGCTTCCTTCGTCTTTGCCCAGGATCAGGAACAGGTGGACAAGATGATCGCCGTCCGCGGCGGTCTCGGCCATATTCGCCGCGTCATCTACATCGATCAAACCGGCATGGGCTCCTATCGGGATAATCCATGGCTGATTTCCTTCCGGGATCTGCTCAAAATGGGGGACGAACTGGATCGAAACGACCCCGACCGCTTTGCCTCGGAACTGCGGAAGGGGGGACCGGAGGAGACCGCCATGATGATCCAGACCTCCGGCACGACGGGCCTGCCGAAGATGGCCCGGCTGTCGCACCGCAATTTGACGGCGATAGGGGAGAGCTGGGTCCGGGCGATCCATATTCAGCCCGGAGAGAACTGGATTTCCATGTCCCCGCCGGCATGGATTGTCGATCAGATGTGGGGCCTCGGTGTGGCGCTCTTCGGCGGGATGACCATGAACTTCCCGGAGACGCCGGAAACGGTGCAGGAGGATTTCCGGGAGATCGGCCTCCCGGATCCGGGTCCGGATGGCGGATGCCGGATGGATCAAGCGGCACCTGTTTTCGGCCGCGGTGCGCGTCGGTCGTTCGGTGGTTTCGCGCCAGATCCGCAGGGCGCCGATACCTTTGTATCTCAAGGCCCTTCATCGCCTGGCCGCGCTGATCGTCTATCGCCCCCTTCTCGACCGGATCGGCTGCGCCAATTTCCGAAGCGCCTACACGGGAGGCCACCCCATCAGCCCCGACGTGATCACCTTCTTCAGGGCGATCGGTCTGAATTTGAAGCAATGTTACGGTCTGACCGAAGCCGGGGGGATCTTTCAGATCCAGCCGGACGGCGAGGTCAAACCGGAGACCGTCGGGAAACCCCTGCCCGGCGTTCAGATCCGCCTCGCGGAGGACCAGGAGGTTCTCGTTTACGGTCCTTCCGTCTTTCAGGGGTATGACCAGGATTATCAGGCAACCGAGGAGGCGTTTATTGATGGCTGGCTCCGAACCGGTGACGCCGGGTATCTGGACCGCGACGGGCACCTGCTGATCATCGGCCGCAAGGAGGAGATCATCCGCAATAAAAGCGGGGAGGCCTTTTCTCCCGACTTCATCGAAACCCGGTTGAAGTTCAGCCCCTTCATCAAGGAGGCCGTTATTTTTGGCGAGGGGCGACCTTATCTGACGGCCATGATCAACATCGATTTCGGCAACACCGGAAACTGGGCGGAGGAGAGGATGATCCCCTATACGACCTACCTCGATCTTTCGCAGCAGAGGAAGGTCGAGGAGCTGATCCTGTCCGACATCCGGAAGGTCAATGAAGCGCTGCCGGAGGTGATGAAGGTCCGAAAATTCATCCTGCTCTACAAGCTGCTGGATGCCGATGACGACGAATTGACCCGGACGGGAAAGGTCCGCCGCCATTTTGTTTACGGTCTCTACCTCCGGCTGATCGAGGCGATGTACAACAAAGAGGAAGAGGTGCGCGTAAAGGGAAAGATCCGCTATCGGGACGGGCAGACCGGGGAGATCGATACCGTTGTCCGGATCAATCAGGTTTTTTGAGGGAAGGTGGTCTGATGGATTTTTTTGTGCAACTGCTGGTGGGCGGCCTCTCGGTCGGCTTTCTCTATGGGCTCTCGGCGATGGGGTTCGTGATGATCTTCAAATCATCGAGCGTCCTCAACTTCGCCCACGGGGAGCTGCTTGCGATCGGCGCCTATTTTTTTCTCGCCCTCGCTGCATGGGCGAAGCTTCCCATCCCGCTCGTCTTTCTGCTTGCCATCGGGGGCTGTTTTCTCTTCGGACTGATGATCGAGCGGATATTCCTCCGCCCGTTGATCGGCGAACCGCTGATCTTCGTCATCATGCTGACCGTCGGCCTGGCGGCTATGTTCAAGGGATTGATCCTGCTGATCTGGGGGGGAAACCTTTACACCTATCCCGATTTCCTGCCGAAAGCGCTGGCGATTCGTTTTGGCGTGGTCAGCGTCCCGCCCGTTTACGGGGCGGCCCTCCTCATCGGGACGCTGTTTCTGATCCTCTTCGGCCTCTTTTTCAAATTCTCCTCGCAGGGTATCTACATGCGCTCCGTCGCCGACAACCAGAGGGCCGCCCTCTCGCTCGGGGTCAATGTTAAACGCGTTTTCGCCCTCTCCTGGGCGATCGCGGCCCTCGTGGCCGGGATGAGCGGCATCGTGCTGGGCATCATCAACGGGGTCAATGTGCACAACCTCTCCGCGATCGGGCTCAAGGTCTTTCCCGTCGTCATCCTCGGAGGGCTCGACAGCATCGGCGGCGCCATCATCGGCGGGATCATCATCGGTCTTCTGGAAACCTTCACGGGCGGCTATCTCTCCACGTCGCTGCGCGATGTCGTCCCCTACATCGTCCTGGTGCTGATTCTGCTGATCAAGCCTTATGGTCTTTTCGGGCTGAAAGAGATAGAGCGGGTCTAATGACATGAGAAAAATCCAACTGCACCCCTGCGGAAATTTCCGCGAACGTTATGACCAGGAACTCACGGTCTTCTCGACCGATTTTGGCCGTCTTTGGGCCGGGATCGGTCTTGTGATCCTGTTTGGCTTCGTGCCCTGGCTCGCCGGGCCCTATATGATGTACATCTTCAACATGATCGGAATTGCGGCCATGGCGGCCATCGGTCTCAATATCCTGATCGGCTTCACCGGACAGATCTCCCTCGGCCACGGCGCCTTCTTCGGTGTCGGGGCCTATGCGGGGGCCATCTTCGCGACCGCCCTCCATCTGCCGATGTTCGTATGCGTTCCCGCGGCCGGTCTCGTCACCGCCGGAGTCGGGATGATCTTCGGGATTCCTTCCGGCCGCCTGAAGGGGCTCTACCTGACGATTGCGACGCTCGCGGGCCAGTTCATCATCGAATACCTCCTGGTCCACTGGGAATCCCTTACGAAGGGAACCATGGGGATTACACTGCCTCCGGCGCGGCTTCTGGGGCTTCCCGTCGCGGGGGACACCTCTTTTTATTACATCATTTTCATCGCCCTTGCGGGGATGGTCTGGATCGCGATCAACCTGATGCGCACCCGCTACGGACGGGCCTTTATCGCCATCAGAGACAATGATCGCGCCGCGGAAGGGATGGGGATTCCTATTTTCGGCTACAAGCTCCTCTCCTTCGGCATCAGTTCGTTCTATGCCGGATTCGCCGGCGCATTATGGGCCTTCTACATGGGAAGCATCACGGCGGAGCCCTTCAATCTCGGACTCTCCGTCGAGTATATCGCCATGGTCATCATCGGGGGGCTCGGAAGCATCCCCGGCTCCATTTTCGGCGCTGTATTCATCACCCTTCTCAACGAGACGCTCCGTTTCGCGACCGAGCTTCTGATGAATACCGGCATCGTCTCTCAATCGGGGCTGAACGTGGCGCCGCTCAGGGAGTTTGTCTTCGGACTGTCGATCGTTCTTTTTATCCTGTTGGAACCGCGCGGCCTCGCGGAGGTGTGGCGGATCATCCGCTCCGGGTTCCGCCTCTGGCCATTTTCGTATTAGGTAAGGAAGCCGCTTCATGGAAGAGACCCTGCTGCAATTGAATAATATTTCCGTCGTCTATTCCGACGTGATCCAGGTGCTCAAGGGGGTCTCGCTGGCCGTGCCGAAGAATCGCATTGTCTCCCTCCTGGGAAGCAACGGCGCGGGGAAGACCACGACGCTCAAGGCCGTTTCAGGACTCCTGAAGCCGGAAAACGGCAGGGTCACGGATGGGACGATCCTCTATCGGGAAGGCGAAATCCAGAACCGGTCGCCCGAAACAATCACCCGGCATGGGATCATCCAGGTTCTCGAAGGACGACAGCCGTTCAAATACCTGACCATCGAGGAAAATCTCCGTGTCGGAACGGCGACAAGGTGGGGAAAGCCCTATCGCGATGATCTGGAGCGCGTCTACCGCTATTTTCCCGCCATCGAGAAGCGAAGGCGGAGCCTGGCCGGATACTGCAGCGGCGGCGAGTTGCAGATGCTTGTCATGGGGCGCGCCCTGATGGCCCATCCGGAGCTTCTCCTTCTTGACGAGCCCTCCCTGGGGCTCGCGCCTCTGGTCGTCAGAGAGATTTTCCGAATCATCCGGCGGATCAACGAGGAGGAGGGGACAACCATCGTCCTGGTCGAACAAAACGCCCGGATGGCCCTCCAGATTGCCCACTACGGATATGTCATGGAGAACGGAAAGATCGTGATGGAGGGAACGGCGGACGCCCTGCGGGAAAACCCGGACATCCGTGAATTCTATCTTGGGATGTCGGCGGCGGGCGCCGCCAAATCCTACGCTGACGTAAAATCCTACCACCGCCGGAAACGGTGGCTGTAGATTGTCGGCGGATGAACGAATTGTATAAGGAAGGGTAAACCATGACACACGTTGACGATCGGATCAGCTTCGTTTTTGTCCGGATCCCCACGGAAGATCAGATCCGGCAGATCGAGCGCCTCTACCGGGAACAGGGATGGTGGCAGGCCGGCGACGACGAGAACGACCCGCTGCTGATCCCCAAACTGATCGCCGGCAGCCATTGTTTCGCGGCTGCGTTGGAGGGCGAGGATATCGTGGGGATGGGAAGGGTGATCAGCGACGGCGTCAGCGACGGCTACATTCAGGATCTGACCGTCCGCAGCGACCGTCGGAAGCAGGGGATAGGGCGGCGGATCCTCCAGACCCTGCTGGGGCGTCTCCGGGCCGACGGGATTCGTTGGATCG
>JAHFBU010000131.1 GCA_023249795.1 Syntrophaceae bacterium | reverse complement strand
GAAGAGCCCCCCGGGGCTCTTTGCGAAGCGATGATCATCGTTTTCAGGTTTTCCTCTGTGAGCCGCTCGACCACCCCAATGATCCGGTTCCCCTGGTCTTCCATGAAGCCGATGAGGGTCCGTTCGCTGCGCCTGAGGTCCATGATCCCCATGATCAGGATAAGGGTTATCAAGACGGCGCAGACGAGGCCGACGGCCAGCGGCTGGAGGAATGGGCGGTTGAAGCGGGGGGATTGCTGTTGCCAGATGATCTTCTTTTCCGGACTCATCATGGCTACCCTTATAGGTCATCAGTTCGAAAAGTCAACGATTTCTTGCATGATCCCATTTCTGATTCGTTAGTGCATTCATACGTTTGAAAATTTACAAAAATTTCTTTGCAGAATGCTTCGCGATCTGCCGCGGGGAGTTTCACTTCGGCCTGAGAAATATTCTTGACAGGCCGCCCGGATTTATGCTCTTGACCAACCAGTCCCAATAGCTGATTGGTCTCTCCCCGGAAGAGGATAAACTTATTGAACCGGAGAAGCTCCCCGTGCTCGCTAGTTCGATTCAAAGAACCGGATATTTTAGCGGCGAGGCGGGCTGCGGCTGAAAATCTTAAGGAACCGATCTCTCTTTCAATCCGTTTTGAAGGCATAATAGATTGATGGACCGTATTAAAGCTTGGAGAACATCTGCTCAGGCCGGATATGCTCTGCTGATCGGGACACCTTTGCTGTATCTCCTGATTCTCTTCGGCGGAGAGCTGACAGGCGGAAGCGGAGTGGTCATCGGGGCTTGGGGAACAGACCTCTTTCACCAGTATATCGGTCAGCGGGAATTTGCCTTTGGCGAGATGGCCAAGGGGAATTTTCCGCTCTGGAACCCGCACATATTTTCCGGCATGCCCGCTTTCGGAAACATACTGTTTGCCCTCTGCTATCCATTGAACCTGATCTATCTTTTACTCCCCCTTGCCTCGGCCACCAACGCCATCATTATCATGCACCTCGCGCTTGCCGCGGCATTCATGGGGCTCTGGATGAGACATCAGGGAATGGACCTTCGGATTTCTCTGGTAACCGGCATCCTCTACATGGGCTGCGGAGCTTTTTTCCCCCGTCTCTACGCCGGCTCCATGACTGCGATCTGTCTGCTCCCGTGGGCTCCCCTTCTCTTCTGGTCGGTCGATGAAATAATCAAGGGAAAAGAAACCGGACCGGTTCTTGCCGGGGGTGCTGCCCTCGGGATGATGATACTGGCGGGATACCCGCAGTTCGTTTTCCATATAGGCGTTGCGGTCTTTCTCTATTCGGCCTTCCGTCTTTTCAACGCTGGTCAGGAAATCCGGAAAATTCTGCTGCTGCTTCTGATCCCGGCCCTCGGACTGGGGCTTTCGGCCTTCCAACTCTCGGCCACCTGGCAGATCAGGGAGGAATCACTCAGAGGCGGTGGCCTTTCATTCGAATACGCATCCATGTTCTCGTTCCCACCCGAAAACCTTCTGACGTTGATCGCCCCATTCCCCTTCGGAGGAAGCGATGCCTACTGGGGCAAAGCCTACCTTTTTGAGATGGAGCTGTTTATCGGTGTCACGGCACTGGTTATGGCAGGTGTGGCCATATTTCGAAAAGAAAACACCCGGCGATGGGGCCTGCTGGTCCTGACGATGATCATGCTTGTTCTTGCCCTTGGAAATAACACGCCGCTTTTCAGGATCCTCTTCGACCATGTGCCGGGCTTTGCCGACTTCCGCGGCCACTCAAAATGGGAGCTTCCGGCAACGCTATTCCTGCTTCTCATGGCTGCAAAGGGGTTTCAGCTTTTCCTTGCTGACCCCTCCAGACCAAAACAGCTCCCTTGGGTCCTATCCATGCTGGCCATCGGTATGGCTTCAGCCTCCCTGCTCTGCTGGCAAGGGGCAAGTGAATTATCTCCTCCACCAGCCTTGTGGCAATCCTTTCTCAGTTCGGTTGCCAGGTCGTTGGAAAGCTACCAGCAGATCGAACTATTTCGGGATCCCTCCTTCCAGCGTTCATCACTTGCTACGCTCGGCAAAGCGCTCGGTCTTTCAGCCGCGACGTTCATGGCACTGGCGCTGCTTGCATTCATTTCCCGAAGGAAACCCGCGTTTGCATCGTCGTTCTTGGTGATTGCCATCCTGGAGGTTTTCCTCTTCAACAAGGCCTTCGTAGCCACCTTTCCTGTCGATGCCGCCAGATTGCCTCAGATGGCCGCTCTCGTTGACGGCAACAACGACGATTATCGGGTTACCGTTTTCGGCCAACCGAACAGCGCCATGTCCACCGGTGTCCTTGATATCTGGGGCTATGACCCTTTCGTACCGCGACGGTACGCCGAATTCTTCGCCTACACCCAGGGGGTCCCGATCGACACTCCGGCGGTCGATATCCCCATGAACAGGTGGCACCCGCTGTTGTCTCTTTTACGCTTTCGCTACGCTTTTGAACCTTTACCTGAAAAAGGCGGGTTGCTGAGGAAAGACGGCCCCTATCCGCACCTCCCGCGCGCAGTGCTGGTCCCTGAATACCGCGTTGTCAAGGGAACTTCCGGGGACATCCTTTCATCGCTTTCAGATCCGGAGTTCGACGCGGAAAAGAGGGTCATTCTCGAAGCCCCTCCGCCATTCGAACCGGCGAAAGCCGGGTTTCAAGGCAAGGTGCTGGTCCGTACGATCACGACGGATGAACTCCGCGTTGAAGCGGACGTGGCATCCCCATCCATGCTGCTTCTCACAGACCCTTTCTTTGAAGGTTGGCATGCCGAGGGGGGCAAGGGGTCTCCTCAAGCGGATTATCCGATCATGAAAGCGGACTTCATCCTTCAGGCCATACCGCTGCAGAAGGGACATCATTCCCTTCGCATCATATTCTCCCATCACGGTCTGGCTCTATGGGGGATGGTATCTGTTGTTACGGCACTCATGATGGCCGGCGTCGGCATTCGTCTCTTATTGCGCCGCAGGCAAGAAACCAGGAGTCTGAATTAAGCATGGCAGCCACAGTACAGAACAGTAAAGACATCTTTCTCTCCATTTGCGCGCCGGCCTATAACGAGCAGGAAACCATTGAGGCGGTGGTTCGCCGTTGGGCAGAGATTCTGAGCGAAAGCGAGTTGTCCGGTGAGATTGTCATTGGAAACGACGGAAGCACCGACGACACTGCGTCAATTCTTCAGCGCATACAAGGTGAGTTGTCATGTCTGCGCGTGGTCAGCCTCCCGACGAACCGCGGGTATGGCGCCGCGCTGTCCGCTGCCGTGCAGGCGTCCTGCGGCAGGTACGTCCTAACCATCGACTCCGACGGGCAGTTTGACGTCGGCGAATACCCCGCTTTGCTGACTGAACTTCGAAGGGGCGGCTACGACATCGTCACCGGCTACCGGCAGCGAAAGCGGGATCGAATCGCGCGCGTATGGGCTGACCGCGCCTTTAATCTCATGGTGCGCGGATTGTTCAATCTCCGTCTGCGCGACACCAACTGTGCTTTGAAGCTCATCGAGGGACAGGCCGCCCGCGCTCTGAAGCTTGACGCGCGGGGTTTTCCGGCTCCGACGGAGTTGCTGGTCAAGGCCGACACCTTCGGTTATCGCATTGGTGAAGTCGGCGTCACGCATCACAAACGGGCCGGAGGCACGACCAAGCTCAAGGCCGTACGCGCCGGCTGGCAGATTGCCGTTTTTCTTGTCTACTTGAAGTACAAACAGATATTGTATCGCGCGCGCATTCTCAACTCTTTCTGAGCGCGGGGGAGGTGAACCGTGAATCAAAAGCTCGTGGGCGTCATCCTGGCTGCAGGCCATGGAACCCGTATTAAACCCCTGAATCTCTTCCTTCCGAAGCCACTGCTGCCGGTCTGCAATAAGCCCATCATGCAGTACCAGCTCGAAGCCATGCGGGAGATCGGGGTAACCGACGCGAAGATCGTCGTCGGGCACCTCAAGGACGATATCACCCGCTATTTCGGCGATGGATCTTGGCTCGGTGTGAACATCACTTACGTTGAGCAGAAGGAGATGCTCGGGATTGCCCACGCCGTTGCCCAGCTCGAATCGAGCATCGATTCGCCATTCGTACTGTTCCTGGGCGACATCTTTTCCGTGCAGAAAAACCTGCCCGGCATGGCCGACATGTTCTGGACGCGCAAGGCCGGCGCCGTGTTGGCCGTTAAGTACGAACCCAACCCCGAATTCATTCGCCGCAATTTTGCCGTGATCCTTCACGCAAGCGGGACGGTGACGCGGGTTATAGAGAAGCCGCGCTACCTGACGAACAACCTCAAGGGCTGCGGTGTGTACATGTTCGATCTCGCCATCTTCGACGCGATCCGGCGGACACCGCGCACGGCTCAACGCGACGAGTATGAAATCACAAACTCGATTCAAATCCTCATTGATGACGGTTACCCCGTCTACCCCATCGAAACGATCGAATGGGACATGAACGTCACGTTTGCTCACGATCTTCTTGAATGCAATCGCAAGCAACTCGAACACCTCGGGCTGAACAGCGTGATCGGGGAAAGCGTGCGTATGCCGGCAGGGACCCTCGTCGAGCGCTCCGCCATTGGCAATAACGTGGTCATTCGCCATCCGATTGCCGTGCGCGACTCACTCATTCTGGCCGATGTGGTCTTCGAAGGTACGGAAGATCTCGATCACATGCTGGTCACTCCGGAAATGTCGGTAAAATGTGATTCGCGGTCCGAGGGTGGTCCGTCATGATCTTCAAGCGCGTGTTGGTGACCGGTGGAGCGGGTTTTATCGGTTCGCATCTCGTTGAGCGATTGATTGAGCAGGGATTGTCCGTCACCGTTCTCGATGACCTATCGCAGGGGCGGAAGGAAAACTTGCCGCCCGGGGCCCGGCTCGTCGTTGGAGACGTGTGCGATCCGGGCACGGCTCGCCAAGCGGTGGAGGGCGCCGACGTCGTATTTCATTTGGCGGCGCACGTGAGCATTCGGGGCTCGATGGAGGGGTTTGTACACGATGCCCAGGTGAACGTAATGGGTACGGTCAACCTTCTTGACGCCTGCGCCCGGGCCCGAACCGTTCGCAGGTTCATCTTTGCCTCGTCCATGGGCGTATACGCGGACGCGCCTTCCGCGGATCCGATCAGCGAGGAACATCCGACTCAGCCGGTATCGCCCTACGGCGTCGGTAAACTCGCGTCGGAGCGGTATGTTCAACTCGTGGGTCGCCATGCGGGGTTCGACACTGTTTGTCTGCGCTTCTTCAATACCTACGGACCGCGCCAGAGCTACACCCCTTACGTAGGTGTTGCCACGATATTCGTGCGCCGGTTGCTGGCAGGGGAGCGGCCCGTCATATTCGGTAATGGCGAGCAAAGCCGCGACTTTGTCAACGTTCGCGATATTGTCCGGGCCGGT
>JAHFBU010000130.1 GCA_023249795.1 Syntrophaceae bacterium | reverse complement strand
GACGTCGGTGACCCGCGATGATCTGGCCTACGGCGGCGCCGACGCTTTTGCGGAGACGATCCGCTCCCTGCGTGCTCGCCGCCCTTCGGTGCGCGTCGAGGTTCTTATTCCCGATTTCCAGGGCGATGAGGCGGCGCTCCGGACGGTTCTTGCGGCCCGTCCCGATGTCCTCAACCACAATCTGGAAACCGTGGCTCGCCTCTACCCGGAGGTGCGGCCGCAGGCCATTTACGACCGTTCCCTCGAACTGCTGAGACGGGTCGCCGCCCTGGCGCCCGGCATGGCGGTCAAGTCCGGGTTGATGCTCGGCCTCGGCGAGCGGCCCGACGAGGTTGAATCGGCGCTGCGCGATCTTCTCGACGCCGGCTGCCGACTTTTGACGCTGGGGCAGTATCTCCAGCCGAAAAGGGAGTGCCTGCCCGTTGCCCGTTATGTTCCGCCCGGGGAGTTTGATGAATGGCGGAAGGTTGCCTTGGGGATGGGTTTTGACCGGGTGGCCAGCGGCCCGCTGGTGCGCAGCTCCTATCATGCCGAAGAATTGAGCGGCCAAGGTTGAGGACGGTCGTGCGTCTGCCAAAAAAACCTTGACATACCAAACCCCTCCTCTCATACTCGAAGCCGTAAAGGCTGGTTCTTGCCAACTTAAAGATGGTTGAATGCCACTTGCGCACATTTTGATCGAGGCCTACAATGACCGTCCGGGCTCAGCTAAGATGATGTTACCGCAATCGCAGACCATGCCGCCCCCCGGGCGCAGTTTCGAGTTGCGCGTCGAAGCCGCGCGAGCCGCCTTCCATGAAGGCCGGCTGGCCGATGCCCTGCAGCTCTTTTCCGAGCTTACCCGCGAATTTCCCTTCAACCCCCTGCCTCACGCCGATCTCGGCATGACGTTGCGTCGCATGGGCCGGACCGAAGCCGCGGTGACGAGCTATAACCGCGCCCTGGCTCTGGCGCCCGACGATCCGAGGGTGATGTCGATCCTCGGAAACGCCCTGCGTTCGCTTGACCGGCCGGCCGATGCCGAGAAATTGCAAGCCCGCGCCTTGATGATGGTACCCGACGACCGGTGGCTCCGCTACAATTATGCCCTGACGTTGCGCGATATGCGCAAGACAAGTGAAGCGCTGCGAATATTGTCCGACCTGCATGCCGGGCAACCGAACGATCCCGAGGTCGCCTGGGACCTCGCGATCACGCAATTGCAAATGGGCGACTACATCGAAGGCTTCAAGGGCTATGAAGCGCGCTGGCATATCGAACGCAATAAAACCGGGATGTGCGAAGGTCCTCACTGGAACGGGGAAGAGATTGCCGGCAAGCGCATCCTGCTTCAGAGCGAGCAGGGTTTCGGGGATGCGATACAATTCGTGCGTTACGTTCCCCTGGTCGCCGCATGCGGAGCACGCATCGTTCTCGAATGCATGCCGGAGCTCTCTACGCTTTTTGCGAATATTCCCGGTGTTGAGGAGGTCGTCATCAGGGGAACCGGGATGCCGTCCGTCGATCTGTCGGCCCCGCTCCTGAGCCTGCCGCGCCTGTTCGGCACCTCGCTTGCGACCATTCCGACGCGGGTCCCCTACCTGCAGACGACGCAGAAGCTGATGCTTCCGCGCACGCCCGACACAAACCTGAGGGTCGGCCTCATCTGGGCGGGAAAGCCCGCGCCGCGCGACCGATCATAGCCGCTGCCGCTGATCGCGACCTTGATGGACCATCCGCGGGTTTCATTCTTCAGCCTGCAGACCGGGCCGCGCGCAAACGATCTCACTGCCGACGGCTTCGAGCAGCTCGCCATCGATCTGGGCCCGCAGCTCGTTGATTTTTCAGCCACCGCCGCGGCGATGAATGCCCTTGATCTCATCATCACCGTTGATACCGCGTCCGCGCACCTCGCCGGCGCCCTCGGCCGCCCGACCCTCCTGCTCCTGCGATACGTATCCGATTGGCGCTGGCACGACGACCGCGAAGATTCGCCCTGGTATCCGAGCCTGCGGCTGTTTCGCCAGTCCCGGCCTGATGACTTCGCCCAGCCGGTCGAGCGCGTGCGCGAGGAACTCAAGCGGCTGACGAGCAAAACGGTCTGAGGGCTTCGATTTCTCCCGCTTATGGGAAGAGGGCGGCAATCCGGTGTTGATCCCCGGCGGCAAGATGGGGGTGCATCGGGAGGCTGAATATCCGCCGGGCGAAACCCTCGCTGACGGGGAAGTCTCCCTCTTTGTAACCCAGGTCGGCGAAGGCAGTTTGCAGGTGAAGGGGTTTCGGGTAGTAGATCGCCGTCGGGATATTGGCCTCATTGAGTTTCGCCATGAGGCCGGACCGTGCGTCGCCGTCCCGGGCGAGGATCGAGTACTGAGCCCAGGCGCTTTTATATCCCTCAGGAATTTCCGGCGTCGTGACATAACCGGCAAGGAGTTCGTTGTAGCGCCGGGCGACCTCCTGGCGCAGGTCGATCTCTTCGGGGAAGATGGCAAACTTGGCAAGAAGGATCGCCGCCTGGAGGGTGTCCAGGCGGCCGTTGATTCCGATCCGGATATTCTCGTACTTGTCGACTCCCTGGCCGTGAACGCGGATGGAACGGAGGATCTCAACGAGACCGTCGTCATCCGTGAAGCACATCCCTCCGTCGCCGTAACAGCCGAGGGGCTTTGCAGGGAAAAAGGAGGTGCAGGCGATCGCACCGAAGGAACCGGCCTTTCTTCCCTTGTATTCGCCGCCGAAGGACTGGGCGGCATCCTCGATTACGGCGAGGTCATGCCGGGCGGCGGCCGCCACGATTGCGTCGTAATCCGCGGGGAGTCCGAAGAGATCGACGGGAATAACGGCGCGGGGTTGAAGTCGGAAGGAGGGACGGCCGGAACATCGAGCCCGGCGGTTGTCGCCTCTGCGTTCCCTCGATGCACGGCGGTTGTCCGAAATTTCTCCGGAGATGAGAGCCTCGGCAGTACGGCGATGCCCCGCACGCCGCTGGTCATCGCCGCGCCGGTCCGTGCGAATGAAGGCACTGCCGGGCAGGGGATGGAGGGACGGGTCGTCCTTCTCGACGGCCTCGATGGCCTGCTCCAGTTTTGCCGGGTCGATGTTGAAGGTGGCGGGGTCAATGTCCACGAAGATCGGCGTCGCGCCGAGCAGGGCGATCACCTCGGCGGTTGCGACAAAGGTGAACGGGGTTGTAAAGACGGCGTCGCCCGGGCCGATGCCGAGGGCCATGAGCGCCATGAGGAGGGCATCGGTGCCCGAGGCGCAACCGACGGCGTGCTTTGTGCCGACGTAGGCGGCGAGCGTCGCTTCCAACTCCCGGACCTCCGGACCGTTGACGTACTGGCCGTGGGCGAGAACCCGGGTGATGTTGGCGTTCAATCTTTCAGCTATCCGCCGCTGCTGGGCCGCCAGGTCGATAAAATCCATCTCTTCCCCCGAAAGCTGCTTCCATTGTCAATCCCCCACCGGGGAGGATGCCTCTGCCGTCGCGTTTTCCTAACCCATACCTCCTGAAAAAACAAGGACAAGATGACGGCCGGCCGGATTTTCCGCCGGCGCATCCGAATCGGAAGGCAAACGGGATCTAATTAAAATGGTTAGATTTTTTAATTCCTTGACAGAACGATTTTCGCCCCTCTATAATGCCGCCTTTCTTAAGCCGGATCAACTGGAGAGATGTCCGAGCGGCTGAAGGAGCACGACTGGAAATCGTGTGTACGCCCTCAAAGGTGTACCGCGGGTTCAAATCCCGCTCTCTCCGCCATTGATAAACTGGGGGCCGCCCCCACATTGGGTAAAGATAGCCGGGCCCCACTCGACGACGGCCTGTGAACCCCGTCAGATCCGGAAGGAAGCAGCGGCAGCAGTCACCGGCGTGTGCTGCGGGTCAACCCGGCTATCCCTTTACTTTTCCTCCCCATGCCTCTTTAGGAGCATCCGTGGAATACCGTGTTCTCGCGCGAAAATGCAGACCCCAGGTCTTTGAAGAGGTCCTGGGGCAGGAGCATGTCGTCCGGACGCTGCAAAACGCGATCACCCAGGAGCGCATCGCCCATGCCTTTCTCTTCAGCGGACCGCGCGGCGTCGGAAAGACCTCGATCGCCCGGATCCTCGCGAAGGCGCTCAACTGCGAAAAGGGGCCGGCCCCGGTTCCCTGCGGCGAATGCGTCCATTGCCGGGAGATCACGGGAGGAAGCGCAATTGATGTCCGCGAGATCGACGGCGCCTCCAATAATGGCGTTGATGAGATCAGGCAGCTTCGGGAGAATGTAAAGTTTGCTCCTGTCTCCTGCCGCTACAAGATCTACATCATCGACGAAGTCCATATGCTCTCGACGGCGGCGTTCAACGCCCTCCTCAAAACCCTCGAAGAGCCGCCCGGCCACGTGATCTTCATCTTTGCGACGACGGAAACGCAGAAGGTGCCGGCGACGATTCTCTCCCGGTGCCAGAGTTTCGATTTCCGCCGGATTTCGATGAAACAGATCGCCGATAGTCTGAAAAAGATCGCGACGGACGAGCGGATCCAAATCAGTGACAATGGCCTTTCCTGGATCGCCGAGGCGGGGGACGGGAGCCTCCGCGACGCCCAGAGCATCTTTGACCAGGTGATCTCCTACGCGGGCGTCGAGATCGCGGATCATGCGGTCGAGGAGATTCTCGGCCGGTCGGATCGGCGCTTTCTTTTTGTTCTTTCCGAGGCGGTCCTCGCCCGGGAGGCCGGCCGCTGCCTGACGATCATCGACGAGGCCTACAATGCCGGCCTCGACATGCGCTATTTCTATCAAACACTCCTCGGCCACTTCCGAAATCTGCTCTTCACCGGGATCGCGGGGGAGAGGGATGCCCTGGTCGATCTTCCCGCGGAAGAGGCCATCAAACTCAAGACCCAGGCGGCGGGGCAGGCGACCGAAACCCTCCAGCGCTGCCTTGAGATCCTGATGGCCGAAGAGGAGAACGTCCGCCGGAGCATGAACCCGCGCCTGAACCTGGAGACGGCTCTCTGCCGTATGGCCTACCTTTCGCCGCTGATCCCGATTGAGACGGTGCTCGCCCGGATGGAGGGGCTGGAGAAGCGGCTCGCGGGCGGGACCGCGCCGAAGGGCGCCGTGGTCAGTTCCGGCCCGGCCGGTTCGCCGGGAAACGGGGGCGGTGCAGCTCCCGGGAGGAGAGCGTCCGGGGCGGGTGTCGCGGAAACGACGGCAAAATTGGGGAGCGGGGAGCGCGGTACGCCGGCCGCGACGACGGCGGAATGCCGGAACACGGCCTTGCCGGATCCCGGTAACATGGCCGCCGCAATCCCCGCGGCGGAGGCGCGCGCGCCCTACCGGACCGAAGCAGAGGAAAATCAGGCGAAAGGTCATCAGCAAACCGTCCACGGCGCGGAAACGGGCGGCGGGAAATCCCCGGACGG
>JAHFBU010000129.1 GCA_023249795.1 Syntrophaceae bacterium | reverse complement strand
AAATGCCTCTTCTCTCCCAATTCCCTTTCAAAGAGCCCCTCGCACTCGACGCGCTTCTGTATCGTTTCCCGATGGACAACCCGAGGCTTGCCCACGTTGACCCGGGCGTTGAACTCCCGCAGCAGCCGATCGGTGATGATTTCGAGATGAAGCTCCCCCATCCCGGAAAGAACCGTCTGGGCCGTTTCGTCGTCGTACTTGACCCTGAGGGTCGGATCCTCCTCCAGGAGTTTGTTGAGGGCCACGCTCAGTTTTTCCTGGTCGGCGGGCGTCTTGGCCTCGATCGCCAGACTGATGACCGGCTCGTAAAAATCGATCAGCTCCAGAAGAATGGGGTGCGCCTCATCGCAAATCGTATCGCCGGTGGTGATCTCCTTGAGCCCCATGACGGCGATGATGTCACCCGCCCCCGCCTGCTCCACCCGCTCCCGTTTGTTTGCGTGCATTTTCAGAAGGCGGGAGATCTTCTCTTTCTTTCCGGTGCTCGCGTTGTAGAGTTCATCCCCCGCATGAAGGCGCCCCGAATAGATGCGGAGATAGGTCAGCTTTCTCCCCTCCTCCTGCATGATCTTGAAGGCCAGGGCCGCCAGGGGAACTTTGTCGCTGCTCGCCCGAACCTCCTCCTGCTTCGTCACGGGATTCAAACCCTTGACGGGCGGGATGTCCTCCGGGGATGGCAGATAGCGAACGACCGCATCCAACAGCGGCTGCACCCCCTTGTTCCGGAGGGCCGAACCGCACAGGACAGGAACGATTGTCAGGGAGATCGTCGCCTTTCGAATCGCCGCAATGATCTCCGCCTCGGGGATCTCCGTTCCCTCGAGATACTTCTCCGCAATCCCGTCGTCCAGGTCGGCCAGCAGGGCGATCATCCGGTCGCGATATTCCAATGTTTGCTCCCGGATCTCATCGGGAAGGTCCGCGTAGCTGTAAGAGGCCCCCTTGGTCGTATCGTCCCACGTGATGACCTTCTGACGAATCAGATCGACGACTCCCCGGAAGGCGTCCTGCTCCCCGAAGGGGATCTGAATCGGCAAGGGCAGGGAGTTAAAGCGCCTCTTCATCTGCCCGATCGTCGCGGCATAGTCCGCCCCGACCCGGTCCATCTTGTTGATAAAGGCCACCTTGGGAACGCCGTACTTGTCGGCCTGGTGCCAGACGGTCTCCGATTGGGGCTCCACCCCGCCGACGCCGCAGAAAACGACAACGGCCCCGTCGAGGACACGTAAGCTTCGCTCGACCTCGATGGTGAAATCGACATGTCCCGGCGTATCGATAATCTGTATTTCGTGGTTATCCCAGTTGCAGGTGGTCACGGCCGAGGTGATCGTAATCCCCCTCTCCTGCTCCTGCGGCATCCAGTCCATCACGGCCTCGCCGTCATGGACCTCGCCCATTTTGTGGGATTTTCCCGTGTAGAACAGAATCCGCTCCGTCACCGTCGTCTTGCCGGCGTCAATATGGGCGGCGATTCCGATATTTCTCGTGCGCGAGAGTCTGGATTTGGATGCCATAGTTTTTCACCGCGGAGAAAAAATCCGCTATCCTTCTTTCGGCGGCGCCGCCGGCGCGATCAGTTCACGGTTCATCATGAAGGGATTATGGAGACCGATGTGCCCTTTAAGCGACTCCCTTTCCTTTCCGCCGATCAGGATTCTGACCTGTTTGATCGCCGGCAGGTTGGCGGTCAGGGTATTGGTCAATGAATAGATGGTGGCCATCTCCGCGGCGCTTCCGCTCGGATGATTCGTGACGAGGCTCTCCTTGAAATCGATCAGCAGGGTATCCTCCCCGTCTCTTTTAACGTCCAGGAGTTCCGCCTTCCCGGGGAAGGTATTGCCCAACCCCGTTTTCGAGCCGACGATAAGTGCCTGAATCATCTCTTTCGCCTGACCCTCCAGCTCTTTTTCCCTGGGTATGAAGCGCTTTTCCGGAACGAGAAAGCGCTCGTTGGCATCGGAAAAAAAGAGGGTAACCTCCTGCTTATCCCTCTTTTTTGCGGCGGAATGCTTTCCGGCCGCGGGCGGATAGATGTAATCGAAGAGCGTAATGAAGAATATCGCCAGAAAGACCACGGATATCACGACCATCACGGAAAGAAGCAACAGCCTTCGGCCCTTCTTCGTTTTCTTGTGTTTGACCTCATCGGTCCGTCTTTGCTTCTTGGTGGCCATATGATCCTTTATCCTTATATTATGGGGTCATGTTGTTGAGAGCTTCTTTCGCCTTCCTTCCGAATCCCGACTCCGGCGCCAGCCGGACGGCGCTCTGAAATGCGGCGACGGCATCCGCCCGTCTCCTCAGCTTTTGATAACTCAACCCAAGCCAGTAGTGGGATTCGACAAGTGATGGCGCCAGGGTCAGCGACTTTTGAAAATGGCGGATGGCCTCCTCGGTGTCCCCTTTGGCGAAATGGCAAATCCCCATATTTATTTCGATTAACGTCATCAGAACATCATTGGGGTCCTTCTCCGCCGCTGCCCGGTAATAATTCAGGGCAAGGTCGTATTCGCGCTTTCCATAGTAGGATAGTCCCAGGTTGTAGAGAGGGTACGATGGGGTATCATAGAGGATGTTGGCAAGCGCCTTATTGAAAGAGGCAATGGCGTCATCCCAGCGCCCCCTTTCCAGATAGATCCTTCCCAGATAATTGTGTGCCTCGGAGTTATCCGGTTTGAGGGCTATGGCCCGCTGGAACTCCGCGATTGCCCTGTCGGACAGCCCCTTGCCGAAGTAGGAGACGCCAAGCAGGAAGTGGATCTTTGGGTCTTCCGGCGTCAGTTTTGCCGCCTCCAGAAATTCTTTCAAAGCCGAATTATATTGAACCGAGTCGAGGTATGCGGTGCCGATCTGGATATGGTTGCCCGCCTGTTCCTGAAGCCGGACCTTGTTGACACAAGCCGTAAGGCTGACCGACAGCAGAAGAAACAGAATAACTCTCCCTACCGCCATGCTATTGATTTTGCTTTGGTGACGAACCATGATTGCCATTGACCCACCAGTCGCTTTTGTCCTTGAACCACCAGTTGGAGGAATCCGTAGCGAGGATATCCCCGGCCAGCCTTCGGGCGTTTTCCGTCACAAGCCGCTGGACGGCAAAACGGATCCATTCCCGGCTGTAATTGTTCCCCAGATCGCCGCACTCCTTCAGCTGAAGGATGAGCGAGAGCTGATCGGCATCCCGGGCCAGCAAGGATTCCCTTGTCTCTTTTCCGTTGAACTCATCAAGGGCCTTTTCGATCTCCTCGCCGAAAAACAGAGGCTCGGCCAGCTCCCGGATCGCCTTTTTCTCGTCCACGGTCACATACTTCTTGTTCACGTAATTCATATCGCCCGTCCGGGCCTCGGGCAGATCGTGCATCAGGCAGAGCCGGAGGACCTTCAATTCGTCCGCCTCCGGATCCATCTTGCACAGAACGTAAGCGACAAAAAGTGTTCTCAATATATGCTCGGCCACCGATTCGCATCCGGAGCCGAGAAATTGGAAACCGCTCCGGGGTGTCTTTTTCAGCATCCCGACTTCGAAAAGAAAATCCGCTATCTCCTTCATTTTTTCGCTCACCCGATATCCGCTGCCATTAAAACGCCTGCCGCGTTTATGTCTCTCTTTTCAGGGTTCTGACCCGGTTTGCCATCATCTCGGAAATGTTTCGCACGCGCATCTGAAGAGCGGCGATTCCCTCCGGTTTCAGCGCCGCCACCAGGTCCACCTGTTCCTTCCAGTATTCGAGGAAACTGATCTCAGTTTCCCTGATCTTACGGTCGAGCCGCACCTGGATCTCCTTCATCAGAACCGCCTGTTGCTCCCTGTCCGCCATGATTTCCCCCTGCCGCCGCTTCTCCAACAGAACGTTTAATAAATACAATCATCGACCGCTTTTAACTCGTTTGCCTTATATCACTTAAACCCGATCTTGCAACCCTGAAAAATTTTGTTGTTCAACAGCCTGCCGGTTGCCTTTGACTTTTCTGACCCGGTTCGTTATGATCCCCCCTCTTTACGAAAAGTTTGGCGATCTCCTTTAATTCAAGGAGCCGATCGCCCAACCAACCGAGAGGAAATCATGACCGAGGTAATTCCCGGTAAACCTGAAGATGATGTCAAACGCGGCGAGCCCGCAAAGGGAATTCACTATCTTCGAAGCCTCTTTTCCCTCTTCGCGGTTTCGTTTTTTCTGCTGTTTCCCTCCCTGCCGCTTGATGCACGCGAGGACAGCGTCAGTCTCGTTTTTCAGAAGACGGCAGGCGGCGGCAATGGCCGGATTCATGTGGTTCGTAAAGGGGAATGGCTCGCCGCCATCCTCCGGAGCCGGTTCGGAGACGAACGAATTCCTTATACCGAGATTCGCCGGCTGAACCCCGGCATCCGGAATTTGAACCGGATCTATCCCGGTCAGCATATTGTCTTTCCCGTTTCGGCCAAATCAAAATCTGCCGAATCGGTCCCCGATACAGGCGAGGAAAACGCCTCCCCCGCGGTCATGTACCGGGTTCGGGAAGGTGATTCCGTAAGTCGGATCATCCTGTCGGAAATGAACGTGAAACCCGCGCAGGTCCTCCCGGCCTACCGGCTCATCCGCAAATTGAATCCGGGGATCATGGATCTCAACCGGCTTCAGGTCGGCCAGCCCCTCCGCCTGCCCCCGCCCTCTGCCCGTTCAGCCGAATCGTCCCCCGCACCCCAGGCAACCGCCGCCGCCCCGCCGACGGCACCCCGGAAAACCGCGGCAGACCCGAAGGAAGAGCCCAAGGCAAAAACGGCGGCAGACTTTCCGCTTGAGATCATCCGGCCGGTCATCGGCCGGATGCGAGGAACGGTTACCGTCACGGGCAGCTACTTCATCCCCCTGCGGGAAGCCACGCAGATCGCCATCGACTGCTCCCAGATCCCGGTTGTCGAATTGGGTGACGGAACCACGGTCCTGTTGGATTTCGGAGATCGACTGTCGGAGAACTTGAAAGCTCTGATCCGCCAGTCCTGGGCGAACTATACATTTATGACGGCGGATGATCTTCGCGACGAGATCGGGGCATTGCGGGCCATCATCCGCCAATCTCCCAATTACCGGATGGACCGAGCCAACAAACCCCTGGCGCTGACTGCGAACCCGGAATCTTTCATCTTCCCCGAATGGGCCATTATCGGCAGGGAGACAGCAGGCAGCGCAACTTATCGTCAGGGTCTGTTCCTGCTCGATCAGGGCGAGCAACCCTTCCCGGCCGAGATCAGGGACTTCATCGAGAAAAACGGTGTAGCCGTGACGGAGATCGCGGATGGTCGCGCGGTCTCATCCCGGGAAACGCCGGCCGCATCGCGGGCGGCCATAACGGATCTGCGGGCGCTGGCGGGAGTCTCCCTTGCGGAAGGGCTTCTGACAACCCTCGGTGAGACGCCGGTCCGAAACGCC
>JAHFBU010000003.1 GCA_023249795.1 Syntrophaceae bacterium | reverse complement strand
CTCAAACATGACCGATGTGGAACCGTTGCAGAGCGGCCCGTAAATGACGTAGCTGTGGCCGGTAACCCAGCCGACGTCGGCAGTGCACCACCAGATGTCGTTCTCGTGCACATCGAAGGCGAGCTTGTGTGTGTATGCTGTAAACAGGAGATAACCCGCCGTCGTGTGCAGGACTCCCTTGGGCTGCCCCGTCGAGCCGGATGTGTAGAGGATGAACAGGGGATCTTCCGCGTCCATCCATTCGGGTTCGCACCGGTCGTCAACCTTGGCCATCTCTTCGTGCCACCAGAGATCGCGGCCCGGAGTCCAGTCCAACGCAACCTTGTCACCGACCCTTTTGACCACGATCATCTTCTCGATGGAAGGGCAGGACTTCACGGCCGTGTCGCCGTCTTTCTTCTGCGGCAATGCCTTGGCGCCGCGGAAGGTTCCGTCACAGACGACGAGGATCTTCGCCTCCGAATCCCGGATCCGGGCGGCCAGCGCGTCGGGGCTGAATCCGCCAAAGACGACGGTATGGACGGCGCCGATACGGGAGCAGGCCAGCATGGCGATCCCCACCTCGGGAACCATCGGCATGTAGATACATACACGGTCGCCCTTCTTGATCCCATGAGACTTGAGAACGTTCGCGAACTTGCAAACATCACGGTACAGTTCCCGGTAGGTGACGGCCCGCTCTTCTCCGGGTTCGTTTCCGACCCACTGGATCGCGATCTTGTCGCCTCTCTTTTCCAACTGCCGGTCGAGGCAGTTGTAGGAGACGTTCAGCTGGGCGCCCTCGAAATATTTGATATGGATCGGTCCCTTGCGCACGTCAAAATTGAAGTCTTCGACCCGGTCCCATTTCTTGAAGAAGGTCAGATACTCATCGGCCTGTTTGGCCCACCAGGCGGACGGATCGGCCAGAAACTCCTGGTAGAGATCCTCGTATTCCTCTCTGCTCTTGATGTAGGCCATTTTGCGAACGTTCTCATGAACAGGATAGACTTCTTTCAACTCGACACTTTGCTCTTCTTGCATGGGGACCTCCTTCTGCCTCGCTGTTGACCGATCTGTCATGATGCATCGTTCATTCGGCCGCCAATGCTGTTGGCCGACCGGCGGGGATAGTCCGGATAGGAGATTCCCTTGAATACACCCGTCCGGGCGTCGTGGATCTCGGCGATGGTCTCGCCGTCCACCGAGATGATCCCTTCCCCGATGACGATGCTCGCCCCCGATTCCTTCAGTTGGGTAAAACGCCGCACCTCGACTTCGTAGCGCACGATCCGGTTGAACGGGCGGATCTGGCCGCTGAAGACCACCTCCCCGCAACCGAGCGCGCGTCCGGATCCGAGCGCCCCCCGCCAGACGCAGAAAAAGCCGAGGAGCTGCCAGATGGCGTCCACGCCAAGACAGCCCGGCTGAACCGGATCGCCGGGCATGTGGCACTGAAAGTACCATGAATCAAGGCGAATATCCAGTTCGGCCACGATCCTCCCCCGGCGGCCGTCTGCCCGGATATCGATAATTCGGTCCAGCATCAGGAAGGGAGGCGCCGGCAGGCGGGCCGCAAAACCTTCCGGAGGGCTGTCCACCAGGGTCCCATAGGCGAAGGCGATGAGTTCTTCCAGACCAAAGCGGGTACATTTCCGAAATTCTTCGTAGGTCACGATGGTTCCTCCACGGCAAGGAGCAGATAGACCCAGGTCAGACCGGCGCCGACCAGGCAGATTGCCACGCGGTCGCCGCATTGCAGTTCCTCCCAGTGTTCGCTAAGTACGGAAGAGGCCCCCGCGCAGCCGGTGTTCCCGAAACGGTCCACGTTGAACCAGTGCCTCTCTACCGGGATGCCCGCACGCTCGCAAACGGTCCGGAGGGCCCCCAGGTTCGCCTGGTGGCCGATGAATCGGAAGGCCCGCCCTGTTTCCTGGACGGGCTGAAAGCTGCGGAGGGATTCGGTCATCCGGCGGATGGCAAAGCCTTGGACGGCATGTCCGTCCTGGTGAAAATAACCCGTAGGCGCAATTGCCACCTTTTCCCAGGCCTGTGCGTTTGTGCCGGAGCGGGATTCCAGAAAGGCCGCCCGTGCCTTGACCTTCGCTGAAAGCACCGCGGCTGTGCTCCCGTCGCCGAATAAAACGGCCGATGACCGGTCGCTATAGTCGATGGCGCGGGTGACGTTATCCGGTTGGACGATCAAGATGAAATCGGGAGTTTGGTCCGCCGCCATGCGATTAACCAGGTCGACGTGCATTCCGAAAGTGGTGCAGGCCGAGTTTACATCGAAACAGGGGGCTTCGATCCCCAACTCGGCCGCCACCGTGGCCGCTTCCGCCGGTGTGGAGTGCTGCGGGGCGCTCGACCCGGAAATGACCAAACCGATGTCTCCCGGCTTGAGACCCGCCCGATCAAGGGCCATCCGCGCGGCGGCCGCCCCTGTCCAGGCGTTCCGGTAGAGGCTTGCCTCATGGGCCGCGCGGGGATCGCAGTTCTTCGTCCGGCGGATATAGTCAAGGGGAAGAACCGTCCGCCGCTCGCGGATTCCGACGCGTTCCAGAATCCAGGCCTCGTCGGTTCCGATATCGAGTTCTTCCAGAAACCGGTTTGTGATGGCGTTCTCCGGATGAAAATGGCCTATCCCGTGCAAGTATAGCATCAGACCAACTCCCGACCGATGATCATGTTCTGAACCTCCCGAACCCCCTCATAAATGTCGATGATCTGGGCATCCCGGATCAGCTTCGAGATCTCATATTCCGCGATGAAACCGTACCCGCCATGAAGGTGCAGCCCCTCCGTCGTGCAGAAGACGGCCGCCTCCGCGGCCAGATTTTTCGCGAGCGACGCGTAAACGCCCCGATCGGGCGCCCCCTCCTGAACCATGAAGGCCGCCTTCATCAGGGCCATTTCCGCCATCTCCGTCTTCTTCCACATCGCGATCAGGGTCTCGCGTGCAACCGGCATGTCGCAGATCCTCTGGCCGAACTGGCGGCGTTCCCGCGTATAGGCAAGCGTGACGTCGAGAGCCCGCCGTGCCAGGCCGACGCCGATCGCGGCCACCATGGGGCGAGCATAGTCAAGAACGTCCGTGAGGTACTGGAATCCGAGCCGCCGGTCGCCGATGATCTGATCGTCGGCGATCTCGACGTCCTCGAAAGTGACGGTCGCCGTGTTGGAGAGGCGCTGTCCCAGCTTGTCCTCCGGTTTTCCCGTTACGATCCGTCCCCCGCACGGGAGCGGAATCTCTCGGCAGGCCAGAGATTCGGTATCCGCCGTATCGGGTTCCACGGCAATCGCCGGAACGACCACGCATGCAATGAAGGGCGAAGAGGGCTTGCCGACCTTGCAACAGACGGTAAACTGCGAGGCGAACGAGGCATTCGTGATGAAACACTTCGATCCGTTGAGAATATATTTCCCGTTCTTCCCTTTCTGAATGGTGGTCGTCATGGCGGAGTTGTCTGAACCCGCCCCCGGCTCCGTGAGGCAGAAGGAGGCCAGAAGCGGCCGTTCCACGAAAGGGCCCAGGAAGGATTGTTGCTGCGCCTCGGTGCCGTGCATGGCGATGACGGCATTGGCCAGATCGTTGCACATGGCCGACGTTGCAATGCCGCTGTCTCCGTAGGAAAGCTCCCGGATGATCAGGGCCGTCGAGATAAGGTCGATGCCGTAACCTTTCACCGTCTCCGGGATGGAAAGGTTAAGGATGCCGAGATCCCAGGCCTTCCGGATGATGTCGAACGGGAAGGCATGGCCCTTCTCCAGGGCCATGACACGGGGTGTGATCTCCCGGCCGACGAAACGGCGGACGGTATCCAGGTATTGTTTTTGCTCTTCGCCCACATTGAAATCCATGAGAAAATACCTCTCTCCACTGTCATTTTCCGTCCCTTGCGCGGGTTGCGGAAGAAACGGTTCGGTCCCGCCGCACCCGGCCGGTTGCTCGGCAATGAGCAGTAACCGTGCCACAATATGGGATGAGACGGCGGATACCCAAGAAGCATAACCGGTACAGGGCGTTGGCATTGAACGGCGTGGTGTTCAAGAGCGGGGGGTGACCCGTGGATGCGGCCTTCGGGTGCGTAATGGGCGGCGTGGCTGCGAAGCCGGCTACGCACCTCAGCGCACCTTGCTTGACTTCCCGTCGGGAATTACGGTATGAAATAGACATGGAAATCTTCATGCTGACGGCCGTGGGCATCACGGTCTCCGTCGCCCTGATCATCAACAAAAAGCGGGAGCCGCTGCACCTTTCCTTTGCCGCCCTCTGCCTGGCCATTGCCTTTCACAAGGGGGGCGCCTTCTTCAACCCGATCTTCCATGACGGCGGCTGGCTATTTGTCGAGCAGCTGGGGCTCCTGGCGATCCCCCCCCTGACGATCAAGTTCAGCCGGGATTTCTGCGAGGAACAGACCCTGATCCGGAAGCGGGACGTCCGCTCCGCGCTCCTGATCAGCATCGGGTTTGCCGCGGTCCTCTTCACGCCCTTTGCGGGCTGGAAGCACATGGGGACGTTCATATACCTCTATGCGGACGCGGTTTTGCTCCTGTGTTATCTCTCCCTGGTGGCCTATGTAAAAAAGAGGGCGGCGGGCGTGGAAAAGAAACGTCTCCTCTATCTGATCATCGCCTGCACCGCGGCCATTGCAACCTACAGCATCCAGCCCCTGTTCAACCTGGTGGTCGCCGGCATGCTCTATTTCATACTGATCATGATTACCCACCCGCACCTGACGGAACTCCACGACATTATGACCCGCGCCCTGGTGATCCTGATCGTCGCGCTCTTTCCGACCGTTGTTTTCTACCTCGTCATCGGCTTCTTCGGAAAGGGTCCCGCGCCGACGTTTACCCTCGTCTTTATGGTCTCCTTCCTGATCGTCATCGCCATCGGACCGTTTCAGGTTGTTCTGAAACGGTTGCTTACTAAAATTTACCCCGAGATCAAGGATGTTTTCACCTCGCCCTACGACATGGACGAAAAGTTGGAGCGGGAAAAGGCGATGCTCCTGGAGAAGATGGCCCCCGTGCTCGCCCACGAGATCCGGAATCCCCTCGGTTCGATCAAGGGGGCCGCCCAGGTTCTCCGCTCGGAGGTGGAAAGTGAGGGACATCGGAAGCTGCTCGACGTGATCACCGAGGAGGTAAACCGCCTGAACCGGGTCGTCTCACAGTTTCTCGAATACGCCCGGCCCTACGCTCCGGATCTCCGCCCGCGGCCGATCAATGCGGTGATTGAAAAAGCCCTGGCCCTCGTTGAGGCAAACGGAATCTCGGGCCACGTCCATATCCAGTTGGAACTCCATCCGCATCTGCCGGCGGTTCCGATGGATCAGGAACAGATTCACCAGGTGATCCTGAATATCGCCCTCAACGCGATCGAGGCGATGCCGGAGGGCGGAACGCTGACGGTCCGGACGGTCCGGATTGAAAGCGATGCCGGCGACGCGGTGGGCATTTCCATCCGGGATACGGGTCTGGGGATCAGAAGCGAGGCGCTCAAGCAGATCTTTACCCCCTTCTTTACGACCAGGGAACGCGGGGTTGGGTTGGGGCTTGCCGTCTGCCAGCGGATCATCCGGAGCCACGGCGGGCGGATCCGGGTAAAATCGATCCCAGGCCAGGGGACGATCTTTTATATACGCCTTGAAACGGTGCAGTAAGACGGACTGTTGGAAAACGCCCATCTGCGGCGTTTCCCTCATCCTGCGCCGTTCAAAGTATGTCAACAGCATTCCTCACGGCTTACGGATTTCGGGGGCCTTGCATATGGGCATTTTTGGATAGCCTGAAAGAACTTAGCAACAATGTGAAGGATAGCAAAGAATGGGAATTGTGCGGGAACGAAAAGAAAAGAACAGCGTCGGCCTGAAGAAGGCAAAGATCCTCGTCGTGGATGACGAACTGAACATGCGGCTCGTCCTCGATGCCATGTTGAAACAGGAGGGCTATGAGGTGGCCACGGCCGCGGACGGCCTGGAGGCCCTGAAGGTCCTTCAGGAAGAGAAGATCGCCGCCGTCGCCGCGGATCTCAGAATGCCGCGGCTCGACGGCATGGGCCTCCTCAACCGGATCATGCAGGACGACCCGTCCCTGCCCGTCATCATCCTCACGGCCCACGGCACCGTGGCGAATGCCGTGGACGCACTGAAGAAGGGGGCTTTCGATTATCTGACCAAACCCTTCGAGCAGGATGAACTCAAGGCGGTCATCCGCAAGGCGGTCAGGACCCGGCAACTCAGCGATAATGATCTCTCCGCCGCAGCGGACGAGACCGTTCCCTTACAGATCGTCGGAGAGAGCAGCCACATGGCCGAGGTTCATGAGATGATCCGGAAGGTTGCCCCGGCATTGACCTCCGTGCTCATCACCGGGGAGACAGGGACGGGCAAGGAACTGATCGCCCGCGCCATCCACCGGCAGAGCACCCGGAAGGAGCAGCCGTTCATCAAGATCAACTGTGCCGCCATTGCGGAGAACCTCATGGAGAGCGAACTCTTCGGATACGAGAAAGGGGCCTTCACCGGCGCTGTTGGGACAAAGCCGGGAAGGTTCGAACTCGCCCATCGGGGGACCCTCTTCCTGGACGAGGTCGGAGAGATTCCGCGGGAGATGCAGGCCAAACTCCTCCAGGCGATCCAGGACCAGAGCTTCGAACGGGTCGGCGGCCTGAAAACCATCTCGGTGGATGTGCGCCTCATCACGGCGACGAACCGGAATCTCGCGCAGGAGGTGCGGGAGGGAAAGTTCCGGGAGGACCTCTTCTACCGCCTCAACGTTTTTCCCATCCATATCCCGCCCCTCCGGGAGCGCCCCGAGGACATCCTTCCCCTGACCGACCACTTCCTGGCGAAATTCAACCGGAAACTCGGCAGGAAGATTGAGGGGGTCGATCCTGATGTCCGGGGGTGCCTCCTCGCCTATCCTTGGCCGGGAAACATCCGGGAGCTGGAACACCTCATCGAGCGGATGGTCTTGATGGCGGAAGGGCCCCTGCTTACGATGGACCTCGTCCCCCCGGAGATTGCGCAGGCCGCGCGGGAACCCCGTCCGGATGCCTCCCACCGGTCGGAAACATCCGGACACGATGAGCTCAGAAGCCATATGGAGGAGATGGAAAAACAGATCATTGCCCGCTGCCTCGATGAGTGCGACGGCAACGTCACCCGGGCGGCCGAGCGGTTGGGGCTTAGCCGGAAGGGGCTCCAGCTCAAGATGATCAAGCACCGGCTCCGGAAGCGGGGTGAATGAGGGGTTCCGTCGAACGATCGGCCTGCGGCGCACGTGGCAACACGTCTGCCGCTGTTTTCGGAGCGGCAGGATGAAGCTTGAGAGCGGCATCGGGACTTTTTACGAAGCCGTCAATCATCACATCCTTATACCATAGGCGAGGGCGGTCCGATCGATGGCAACCCGCATCGCGGCGTGGAGGAGTTCGTTGCGGTCGAGAACGAAAGGGTGGAACTCCAGACGGGATTCTTCCAGCGTGACGCGCAACCCCGCAAGCCCGGGGTAGTGTTTGCGTTTGTCCGCGACCATCTGGGCGAGGTTGATGACGATTCCTTCGGCCGCTTCGCCAAGGGGGAGCGTGACCGGATAGATCGAGGCCTGGGGGAGAAGATCGATCTCGTTGCCGATCGGTCGAAAGACGGTCATCTGGCGGGACCAGCGGGCATAGAGGGCCGGACTGATCTTGAAGGCGGGCGACCAGAAATAGAGGGGTTCTGACGCAAAGGCAGGCATGATCGCCTTCGGGAGATTTGCGATTCGGATCAGGTCAGCCCAGGAGGCGAGATCCAACCCAACGAATCGGGGTTTCATCCGCCAGAAGGGAAGGTGTATCGCGACTTCCCCGGTTCCCGGCGGCGGGTTCATAACGGCGAACTCCACACGGGTGAAGGTCCGGTCGGAGCAGGCCCAGGCCGAGTTGCAATTCCGGCAGAGCAGAACCATGGAGTCTCTCTCTCCCTCCAGGTCCCATCCGCAATGGGGGCAGAGGGTCGGGATGAAGAGGAGCTGGCCCGATGGCGCGGCGGTCGGGGCCGGCAGGCATTCACGGTTCGCGATTTTGAAAGCGGAAACCGTCCTTCCGAGGAGGCCGTCGTAGAGGGTTTCGCCCCGGAGGAGCATGGGGGCATGGATCAGGCTTACCGTTTCCCCTATGAATCCCCGGTAGAAAACGTCTTTTGGCGTTTCGCCCAGATCGGGAACTCCCTGCTCGACGGAGCGGTTCGCGGGGATGAATCGTCCCTCCGTAGCTGGGGTGTCGAAGCGAAGTTTGAGGACCTGAGGGCGGAGGCCGAGCGAGGGCGGGAGGCCGGGAAGATCGGCGGCAATCGCGTTCGTGTCCACGAAGCGGGAGGTCACGCCGGCGGCGGTTACGGTGAAGGAGGAGCCCCGAAGGCGCCAATAGGGGATGTAGAGGAGCTCTCCTTCAGCCCCGGCGACAGGCGGGATGTGGTAGCGGAAGTGTCCTTGCGGAACGAGGTAGAGCCTCGTCCGACAGAAGGGGCAGGCGAGGATCCGGTCCGTCTCCTCCAGCGTTACCGGCGCCCCGCACCGGGGGCAGCCCTGTTCGATCTGCCAGCTCGTTCCATCCACCCTGATTACCTGACGAGAAAGTCACTGATCCAAGCTGTTGAAAAAATGTCCGGATGCAAGGCCCTCGATATCCTTAAAACCGTGAGGCGTACTTTGAGGCACGTTGAACGGCGAAGGATGAGGGAAACGCAGCAGACGGATATCTTTCAACAGCCGTTACATCTTCTGTCCGCACTGATTGCAGAACGTCGCATTCTGCAGGTTGGCCTCGTCGCAATGGGGACATTTCTTCTCCTGCGGCTTTCCTTCGACGGGGTGTCCGCACTGGACGCAAAACTTTGCATTCGGCGGAAGGTTTTTACCGCACTCCGCGCATTTCCGGAAAATCAGGAGCTGATGGCCGCAGTGCGAGCAGAATATCGCCTCCTTCCGGATCGGAAGCCGGCAGTCCGGACAGGTGGCGGCCTCCGTCGTGCCCGCCTGGGCGGGCTCGTTCCGAAAGGCCTCGGCGAACATCGCCGGCATCATGATTCCCATTCCCATACCAAGACCGGCGCCCGCCTCACCCTGCGCCTGAGCGGCGCTTTCCAGGGCCATCGCGGCCTTCATTTTAAGGAGCTTGTTCAGATCGTCGAAGACCCCCAGCCGGCTTTTATCGTCGATCGCCTTCTGAACCTCCGGCGGCGGCGTGATCGAATTGATATAGAGGTCGGCGATTCCCAGGCCGAACTGCGTGAAATCGTTTTCGAGGAGCTTCTTGAGTTCCCCGGAAAGCTCGTCGTAGCGGGCGGGGAGGTCGAAGATCGTATCGATCTTCTCCCCCATGAAATCGTTGAAGCGGGAGACGATGACCCGGTTCAGGTATTCGGCGATGGTCTCCGTCGTATAGACCCCCTGCGTTCCGACGAGACTGTTGATGAAGAGGACCGGCTGGAGGATTCGGAGGTTGAAGATGCCGAAGGCCCGCAGGCGGATCAGCCCCAGCTCACGGTCCCGGAAGGCGACCGGATCGCGGGTTCCCCATGTGAGGTTGGGGAAGACCTTCATGCTGGTGAAATAGACCTCCGCTCGCAGCGGGCTCGTCATGCCCCAGGGGATGCTCAGAACCTTCGTCAGCAGCGGGATGTTGGCCGTCTTGAGGGTGTGGCGTCCCGGACCGAAGGCGTCGAAGGCCCGGCCGTTGTAAAAGAAGACGGCCGCCTGGCTTCCGCGCACGGTCATCTGCGCCCCCCATTTGATCTCACCGGAACCGGACTCCGGGATGCGATGGACCAGTTCCTTTCCCGATTCGTCGAACCACTCGATGACTTCCAAAAAAACAGCGTTATTCGTTCCCATAATCCGCCTCAATTTCAGAGTTGAAAGATAACGGTCAGTTTGAAAGATTTTTTCCGGATCGTATGATCGGAATATAGGGGAGACGGGCGGCGAAGTCAAGAAGGCAAACCTGGAGCCGATGGCGGAAGCCGGGGGAGCTTTTTACGAAGCCGTCAAACCTCCCGTTTGCTATTTGGGGGCGAATATTGTAAAGACGGACCCATGAAAACGACACCGGCCGAATATGCGGGAATCTATCAGGGAGTGGCGCTGATTGCCGATCCGATCTATCGGTACGCCTCTTTCACCGTGCCTTCGCCGGGAGAGCCGGGCGAGAAGACGGAAAAGGATCTGATCGACTCCCCGTGGGTCCAGCGCCTCCGCAGGATTTACCAGCTTCAGAGCGCCCGCTGGGTCTACCCGGCTGCCGAGCACACCCGCTTCCAGCACTCCCTCGGAACGATGCACATGGCGGGCGAGTTCGGGAGGCACCTTTATCCGTCCTTGAAAGAGGTCTGTCCGGACGTTCCTTCTCCGAACTGCGTCGAGGAGCTCCTCCGGGTGGCGGGCCTGCTGCATGACGTGGGCCACGGCCCCTACGGCCACTTTTTCGATGACCATTTCTTAAGCCGGTACGGGCTCACCCATGAAGATCTGGGCCGGCTGATCATCTGCCGGAAGCTGGGGCGGGTGATTTCCCGGATCCGGCGGAGCCCATCGGGTCCCTTTGCCGAAGGCGAAACGCTGGACCCCGCTCAGGTGGCCTTCCTGATCCGGATGCCGGGGGATCGGGACGGCGAAGACGCTCCCCGGTGGCTTCAACTGCTGCGCCAGCTCTTCTCGGGCATCTACACGGTCGATAATCTGGACTATGTTCAGCGCGACGCCTACATGACCGGCTTTTCGCTCGACATCGTGGACATAGCAAGACTCCGTTTCTACACCTTCTTTACGAATAAAGGGCTCACGCTCCATCAGGCCGGTGTCTCGGCGCTGACCCGCTTCCTCAATGCGAGACTGAACCTCTATTCCAACGTCTATTTCCACCGGACAACCCGTGCGCTCGACCTCCATCTCCAGGAGATTTTCCGGGAGACGATGGAGATGATGCTGCCCGAAAGTCCCGCCGATAATCTGGATGCATATCTGGATTGCGACGAGTGGCGTCTCTTTTCCGAGGTCCGGTCATGGTTCGACAGCGACGATCGGCGGAAACGCGCGCTTGGGCGGGAATGGGATAAACTTTACCATCGGGAGGTCAAGTGGAAGATGTCTTTTTCGGCGGATCTCTCCATTGACCAGATTCAGAAGGGAACCCGCTTCTCCCCCGCGCCGGACTTTGAGCAGCAGATCCGCTCCTGCCTGCCTGCCCCGTTGAAGAAGATCCCTTTCCGCGTCGATCTGGCGACGCAGGATCCGCGGCCGATCAACCCGATGGCGGAGACAAAAAAAAGGGTGAACATCTTCGACCCCGCGACGGGAACGACCTCTCCCGAACCCCTCATGGAGATCTACCGCTTCATCCCGGCCCGAATCGTCCATCTCCGGGTCTTTTCCCGGAACCACGACCACGACGACCTTCTCGCCCGCGCGGCGGAGCGCACCCTCGGCGCCGTGGACGAGACTTTCCGAACCAACATTTGAATCTGAACATGGAAGCCTATCCGGAAACCACCGACATTACGCTTTTCGTCCGGACCTCCGGCGAGGAGGCCATCCGCTGGAACCGACGGAGGATCGTCGAGGCGCTGATCCGCGAGGCGGAAATCGACGAGGAGACCGCCGAAGCGATCAGCCGGGAGGTTGAAAAACAGATCGTCTCCTCCGGAATCAGCCTCCTGACGACGGCCCTCATCCGGGAACTCGTCGATGCCAAACTGATCGAAAGGGGTCTGGAGCAGGCGCATCGGCTCCACGCCCGCCTCGGTTTTCCCCTCTATGACGTCCGGCAGCTCATCTTCCACCAGAACAAGGAAAACGCGAACGTTCCCCACGCCCCCGAAGGGACGAGCCTGTCCCTCGTCGAGGGGATCAAGCGGGAATATGCCCTCCACGACGTCTTCTCCCGGGAGATTGGAGACGCCCATGTTTCCGGCGATCTTCACCTCCACGCCTTGGGATACATCGACCGGCCCTACGCAGTCTGCCAATCGCTCGAATACCTCAAGCGGTTCGGCCTGAAGCTCCCCCACGCCGTGACGGTTGCGGGTCCTGCGCGTCATGCGGAGGTGCTGCTGGCCCACATGGTCCGCTTTGCCTCCGCGCTCCGGGGGCACTTCGCCGGCGTGATCGGATGGGATGCGGTCAATCTCTCCTTCGCCCCCTATCTGACGGGGATGGGGGAGAGCGAGATCGAACAGATCGCCCAGATGCTGATCTATGAATTTTCACAGCTCAGTTCCGCCCGCGGGGGGCAGGCGATTTTCACGGATATCCACCTCTACTGGGAGGTTCCCTCATCCCTGGCCGGATTGCCGGCAATCGGCCCCGGCGGAAAACCGACCGGCCGGACCTTCCGGGAGCATGGGGAGGATGCCCGGCGTTTCGCACGGGCGCTGATGCGCGTATACCGCCGGGGCGACGCCAACGAGACACCGTTCATCTTTCCGCGGCCGATTTTCCACATCACGGATGAATTTTTCCGGACCCCCGGCCACAGGGCGTTTCTGGATGAGGTCTGCGGTGTCGCCGCGGCAAAGGGGAATCCCTGCTTCGTTCTGGATCGGGAGCAGGGCGTCTGCATCGACTCCTGCGGCTGCATCGGTTCCGGAAAGGAGGCCGCGGGGTCGGTCGAGCCCTGGAAAAGGCGATGCGCGTCGATCCAGAACGTCACCCTTAATCTGCCCCGCCTTGGATACCGGGCCTGGGAAAGCGATGACGGAAAATTGTTTACTCTGCTTGACGAGGTCTTGGGGCTCGCGGTCAAGGCCCACCTCCAGAAGCGCGGTTACATCGAGAAACTGCTCTCCCTGGGCGATTCCGGGCCCCTTGCCATGCTTGTGATGCAAAACGATGGTTCCCCCTATCTCCGAATGAGGGAGGCGACGTATCTCATTGGGGTGGCGGGACTCAATGAGCTCGTCCAGATCCGTAAGGGACGGCAGCTTCACGAGTCGGAAGGGGCGCTTGCCTGGGGTCTTTCGGTCATCGGCCACATTCGGGAGGAGGCCGAAAGGCTCGGCGGCATCCATGGGATGAGATTGATCCTGGAACAGACCCCCGCGGAGACGACCGCCTACCGCTTCGCCCGCCTCGACCTGAAGCAGTTCTCCCCGCTGCCGGGCCGATACGTTCGGGGCGATCTTGCCCATGGAGAGATCTACTACACGAATTCATCCCACCTCAGCCCGGCGGCGCCGGTCGATCCGCTGACGCGAATCCGGATGGAGGGGCTCTTCCACCCTTTCTTCCGCGCGGGGGCCGTGACCCACATCGAGCTGGGGGCCGCCGAACCCCCGGGAGAGACTCTGGCCGACCTGGTCGTCGGTGCGTTTCGCGATACCCGGTGCAACCAGATCGTCTTTTCCCCCGAGTTCACCTTTTGCGCCGGCTGCGGCGTGACCCTGCGGGGGCTCCTCGATACATGCGGCCTTTGCGGTTCCGCGGATGTGGACGGCCTTGCCCGGATCACCCAGTATATGAGCCGGATCTCCGGCTGGAACCGGGGGAAGCGCGCCGAACTCCGCGACCGGAACCGCAACAGGGATACCTTTCCCGTTAAAGCCCTTCCTTAGAAATAGTTTCTGCCTACCAATTTGATCCCATTTTTGCCCGATTGTTTTTTAGGATTGTTCCACTATGATATAGGCGACAAAGAGAGAAATTGCCGGATAAAACAAGATAAGAGCAGGGTATGGACACAATGGCGCGCATTCTCATTCTTGAAGATAGGGCGAGTGATGAGGCCCTGATAGAATTCGAACTCAGGGAGGCCGGAATCGCCTTCATTCCCAAATGGGTTAAGACGGGAAAAGAATATGTGCAGGCACTTCAGGGTCCCCCCCCTGACTTGATCCTTTCCGACTACAATCTTCCCCAATACAACGGTGCATTGGCCCTTGCCGAAGCGAGAAAGCAATGCCCGGATGTTCCCTTTATCCTGGTTACGGGTCTCATGGATAATGACGAAGACCGGGTTGCTGAAAGCCTTGTTCAAGGGGCCGATGGTTACATCTTGAAGCATCATCTTCATCGGCTGGCGCCTGCCGTTAAGAAAGTCCTCGGAATCAACGGCGTGTCATAACCGATGATGTCCGGTTCATCCGTGCAGAGCAATGGGAGGGGGTGGCGTTTCGCAGCCATGAACCCTTCGGGGCATCCGCAACGATTGCGGCCATTATCTGACAACCGGCGCTTGCCAAAAAGGCATTTCCTCGCCTCCGTTGTCACCGCCATCCCGGGCCTCGCCGCTGTAGCTGAAGGCCATGTTCGCCGTTCCCGGCGGCAGGAGAAGCTTCTCACTAAAACGCATCGGATTGCTGGGGTCGCCACTGCCGGGAGTCGGAATCGCTCGATCCACCAGGATTGTTCCCTGTGCATCCGTAAGAAATACACTCAGATCAAAATAAGGAATGATCGTGAAGCTGTTCTGTATCCGCGGGGTGAATTTTGCCAACCCGGAAAGCTGCAGTTCATTTCCGCTTCGCACCCATTGGTATTCGATGGTCAGATCGGGTGACCGGTAGCTGGCGCTCTTCTGAGTTCCATCCGTCAGAACAATAAGGTAGGCGTCACGAACCTTCGCGCCCTGATAAGTCAAAAAGATCCCTCGACAGCCCGTCAATGCAATGACCGACGCCGCCAGCAGCAATCCACTCCGTTTCATCCATCCAGCAACACCCCAGGCCTCGCTCATATCCGCCTCCATCCTGCGCTTTGCCCCCATTCATGGCAACGTCACACTTGAACAGGAATGCCAGTGTTGCCCTTGCGAAGGCTCCATGTCCGGGCAAGGGCGTGACCCGGATCGGGTTGGGGGCCCCCGAACCCCAAGGGGCGGCGGCACAACCCGCGCTTTCAGGCCGGTCCGTTCAATACGCCCAGTGAAAGATCCCCTTGCCGATGAGGTTCATCAGGATGGGGACGCTGTAGATCAGGGCGATCGCCTTGATTTTTCGGCGGTCCGTTTTCATGCCGATGACGAGGATGGCCGCCACGTAGAAAATGAAGTAGCCGATCAGGAAAATCAACCAGACCCCGCCGAAGGAGAGTCTCCAGAAGGGATATTCCCAGACGAGGTGTCCGCCGATGTTGAGCAGGCATTCCACGAAAACGCAGAAGACCGAATAGCCGATTGCCCAGAACCAGCGGTCCGGAAGCCCCAGGATCCGCTCATCCCGGTTCTCGGCCAGGGTATGGTAGAAGATGATCCCGGAGATGGCGAACATGAACATGATCTCGATGTTCCAGCCGATCATGGTTCTTAGGGCCGTGTCGCCCGGGGTCGTCCAGAAGGCCGAATAGTTTGTGAAATGGAACACCCAGCCGTTCCAGGTCTCGTTGAAGAAATCCATGCCGAATACGGTGAGACCGGCAAAGATGGCATTCCAGTTCCCCGTCTTTTTGGCCGTCTTCATTTCGGTGACGTAGATATAGATGACGATGGCCAGCAGCGGGATCACATACCACTTGATCATGGTCAGGTCCCAAAGCCCGTTCAGGGCTGCCTGGGATGCTTGTGTCGGCATGGTCGCACCTCCTTGCAATTAAGCGGAACCTAATACACCATCTGCATCCGTTGAAGCTTCACTTCGATTCTCCCCGGCTGCATTCAGGACCCTCACTGACACACAATTCGGGTTCAGTCAATTTAGAATGCGGGGGGCCGGGAATAAATTTCGGGGCTTCCCTTGACAGGGTCCGGGTCGATTCTTATATTACCGCCGGTATTGGAAATATAAGGAAAAGCGGCATGGAAGATTACATCATCAAGATATTCCGGGAGTCGGCCGAGGTTAAAGAGGTTTTCGTCAACGAAAACCTCAACCGGATCGTGGCCGTCGTTGGGGCGGTGACGGACGCGCTGAAGGCGGGTCACAAGATCCTTCTATTCGGAAACGGGGGCTCCGCCGCGGATGCCCAGCACCTCGCGGCGGAATTTGTAAACCGGTTCGTCATCGAGAGGCCGCCCCTTCCAGCGATTGCGCTGACGACGGATACGTCGGTCATCACCAGCATCGGGAATGACTACGACTTCGCTGAGATTTTCAGCAAGCAGATCCGGGCCATCGGCCAGAAGGGCGATATCGCCTGGGGGATGACCACCAGCGGTGCCTCTTTGAACGTGGTCAAGGGACTGGAGGCGGCCAAGAAAATCGGCATGGTCACGATAGGTCTGACCGGGCGGGACGGCGGCGACGTTGTTAAGATCGCGGATTACGCCCTGAACGTCTCCTCGACCAGCACCCCCCGCATCCAGGAGGTGCACATAACGGTGGGGCATGTGATCTGCGAGATGGTTGATTTCAGGCTCTTCCAGAGACCGAATATGAAGTAGGGGGAGCATGTTCACCAAAATAAAAAAAGATACGCCGGAGACCGGAGAGGGTCTTCGCAGAACAACGGGAGAACAGCATGCGGCGACGGACAAGACCGTTGCGGATGTTTGCTGCAAGACGGGTACGAATAAGATGCAGGATCTGATGGTCAAGCTTCAGGAGGAAGGGAAGAACGCCGCGGAAAATTACGACAAATATGTGCGCGCAGTTGCCGATCTCGACAATTTCCGGAAACGCGCCGCCCGGGAGAAGGCGGATGCGATTCAATACGGCAACGAGGCCCTGTTGCGGGACATTCTGCCGCTGGTTGACGGCATAGACCGCGCTCTGGAACATGCCTGCAATTCGGAAGATTTCGAAGCCTTCAAAAAGGGGCTCAAGCTGCTCCAGGGGCAACTGCTGGGCTGCCTGCAGAAACACGGCGTGGAGGTCATTGATACGGCGGGGAAGGGTTTTGATCCGCATGTTCATGAGGCAATGATGCAGGTGGAGAGCGCCCAACATGAGGAGAGCCAGGTGGTCGGCGAGTTCGAACGAGGGTATCTGCTCAACGGCAGGCTGCTTAGGCCGGCGAAGGTATCGGTCTGTAAACGCCCTTCAATGGGCGGTGAACCGGAAGATAATTGCGAAGAGGGTTAGAATAATCAAGGAGGAGGAATCGTTATTATGGGAAAGATTATCGGAATTGATCTGGGAACGACCAACTCGTGCGTCGCGGTGATGGAAAGCGGGGATCCCGTTGTAATCGCGAATCAGGAGGGAAATCGGACGACCCCCTCGATGGTGGCCTTCACGGAGAGCGGGGAGCGCCAGGTGGGGCAGGTCGCCAAGCGGCAGGCGGTCACCAACTCGGAGAACACCGTTTACGCGATTAAACGGCTCATCGGGAGAAAATATAGTTCGAAAGAGGTGCAGTACGACCGGACCATCAGCCCATTCAAGATCACCGAGGCGAAAAACGGCGATACCCAGGTGACGATCCGGGGGCGAGATTACAGTCCTGCCGAGATCTCGTCGATGATCCTGGTGAAAATGAAGCAGACCGCCGAGGATTACCTCGGCGAGAAGATCACCGACGCGGTGATCACCGTACCGGCCTACTTCAACGACTCCCAGCGCCAGGCGACGAAGGACGCCGGCAAGATTGCGGGGCTCAATGTCCTGCGGATCATCAACGAGCCGACGGCCGCGGCGCTCGCCTATGGTTTGGACAAGAAGAAGGACGAGAAGATCGCCGTCTTCGACCTGGGCGGCGGGACGTTCGACATCTCCATCCTTGAACTGGGAGACGGTGTTTTTGAAGTCAAATCCACGAACGGCGATACGCATCTGGGCGGCGAGGATTTCGACCAGCGGCTGATCGAGTACCTGGCCGTCGAATTCAAGAAGGACCAGGGAATCGACATCCGGAAGGACAAGATGGCCCTTCAGCGGGTCAAGGAGGCGGCGGAGAAGGCAAAGATGGAGCTTTCCAGCGCCATGGAGACGGATATCAACCTTCCCTTCATCACGGCCGACGCCTCGGGGCCCAAGCACATGAACATCAAGCTGACCCGGGCGAAGCTGGAGGCCCTCGTGGAGGATCTGATCGAAAAGATGGTACAGCCCTGTCAGACGGCCCTTCAGGACGCCAAACTCAAGACAAGCGAAATCGACGAGGTGATCCTCGTCGGCGGGATGACCCGCATGCCGCGTGTTCAGCAGAAAGTGAAGGAGATCTTCGGGAAGGAGCCCAACAAGGGGGTCAACCCGGATGAGGTGGTCGCGGTCGGTGCGGCGATCCAGGGCGGCGTCCTGACCGGCGACGTGAAGGACGTCCTGCTCCTCGATGTAACGCCCCTTTCCCTCGGTATCGAGACCCTGGGCGGCGTCATGACGCGGCTGATCGAAAAGAACACGACGATTCCGACCAAGAAGAGCCAGGTTTTTTCGACGGCGGCCGACAACCAGCCGGCGGTGAGCATCCATGTTCTGCAGGGCGAACGCTCCATGGCGGCCGACAACCGGACACTCGGGCGGTTCGAACTCGTGGGGATTCCCGCTGCTCCGCGCGGTGTGCCGCAGGTCGAGGTGACCTTCGATATCGATGCCAACGGCATCGTCCACGTTTCGGCGAAGGATCTGGGAACCGGCAAGGAGCAGAGCATCAGGATCACTGCATCGAGCGGTCTGTCCGATGAGGAGATTAAGAAGCTTGTGAAGGATGCCGACGCCCACGCTGAAGATGACAAGAAGAAAAAGGAACTCATCGAGGCGAGAAATCACGCCGACGCGCTGGCATACAGTGTGGAGAAGAACGTTAAGGAGTTCGGAGACAAGATCGACGCGGCGGAGAAGGCTAAGATCGAGGAAGGCATCGTCAAGGTGAAGAAAGCGATCGAGGGCGACTATCTGGAAGCGATCAAGACGGCCCAGGAGGAGCTGACCAACGCCTCTCACAAACTGGCTGAGGCGATGTACGCCAAAACCGCGCAGCAGCAGACCGGGGGCGCGGGCGACGGTTCCCATCCGGGGGCGGGTGAAGGGCCGGATACGGGCGCTTATGCCGGCGCCAAGAAGGATGACGATGTGGTCGATGCCGATTTTGAAGATGTCAAGAAGTAAATACGTTTGAAACTGACGGCCCGGATGTCCCGTGCGGATGTCCGGGCTTTTTTTTGTCGACGACGGGTTCCGCTGTGGTATAAGAAGCCCGGCAGAGAAGATAAGGCGGAGGCCCTCCTGGAA
>JAHFBU010000128.1 GCA_023249795.1 Syntrophaceae bacterium | reverse complement strand
GGAGATCTCTATTCCCGCGGAATCCCGCCCCCGGACTTCCAGGCGGTCCAGACTGTTCAAAAGAAAATTCAGCTTTCTATACTTCGGCAGGGCCTCCCGTGCCACGCCCGCAACGCCGTTTGCCCCGGCGAGGCGGCAGATTCTTCCCACATTCTCCAGGAGGTCCCTGTCGATCCCCCAGATGAGATCCCGGATCAGCACCAGGCCGCGGTTTATGGTCTCCAGATCGGCCGTCGGAAACCGGCCCGCCTTCTCCTCCAGCAGCGTCTCCTCGTCCGCAAGGAACGCCTTCATTTTGACGGAAAGAAGGGTCAGCCGGCGCGCCTCCCCTTCATCATAGAAGAGCTTCGCGAAGGCATCTTCCCCCTTCATGCGAAGAAGTTCCCGCGCCATCGGCTCCTGAGCCGATACCCCGCCCAGATACGCCGATACGGAAATGGCACCGTGGAGAAGCGCCGTCAGGTTCTTTTCAGCCGTCTGTGCAAAGAGAATGGAGATGTCGCCGCTATGGGCCTGTGCGGAAGGAGATGAGACGCCACCCGCAACGCGGAGGGTCAGGATACCGGCAAGGCCGCAGCAAAGGGTCGCGGGATCATGGGGGAAGAAAATCAGAGCAGGCGCCTCAACCCGTTGCGGATCGCGCCCGACGTGGAGATCGCACTCCATCAGAAAATGGACGCTCTTTCGGAAAAATCTCAGCGCGGTGCGTTCAGCAGACACATCTATTTCCTTTTCACAGTCTTTCACAACAGGAAGGAACGCAGGCGAGCGCCCTTTCCACGACGGCATCGACGACCCTATGAAGCCACAGGGTTCCGAGAGAAGCGACATCCAGGTCCAGAGAACGGATCGCCCTGATATAATCATCTCCCTGCGCCTCCCGAACGGGGGCCAGCTTTGCGAGGAATCCATCCCGTTCCTCATGGCCGGCCGCCTCCTCCCGACGATCCGTCAGACCAACCTTCAGCTCCGGCCACCTTTCCCGGAACTCCCGCTGCTGCCGCAGAATTTCTCCGCGGGTTTCGTCCGGCAGAAATCTCTCGCCGAGCTCCAGCGATTCTTCCATCTTATCCGCCAGGGCCCCGAACCGTGTCAACCGCTCTACCATGGCCGTCTCCAGGATCTCCATCGCCCCCCGGCAGAGCGCCTCCCCCATACCCGGATCGCCGGAGAAGGAACGGCGCACATGGAGATACCACTGCCTCAGGGCGAGCAGATTCGCGACATAGTGGACGTTGTTGGTCACCCGCCGGCGGATGTCGCCGTAGAGTCCCGGATGAAAAGCCGATGCGGAGAGAAGCTGCCGCTCTCCGCGGAGCAGTTTCCCCCCCTCGAGGCAATCTTTCCGCCAGACCTCTCCCGCGGCGATTACCGTTCCGAAACCGATCCGGGCCGGTCCCACGAGCCCCCCCTGTCCTCCGAGGAAGATCGGGGGTTCCCTCAGCATCACGCCGCGGGGCACATCGCCCAGGAGCGACGCCGTCGCTTTGTCCTGGTTGTGGGAGAAGTTGAAATGGACGTAGGAGCTGCCGACCTCGCTGTGGTTTTTGCGGCTGGTTCCCCCGGCCAGAAAGGCGTCGCAGAAGTTGATCAGACTGCCCAATGTGACAAACGGAAAGAGGATGGTCTGTTTCAGACCGACGGTATGGTTCCCGCTGGCCTCCTCCTCGAGGAGACACCCCTCGCGGACCTGGGCGCCGGACCCCATGTTCGCCCGATCCAGAAATACGGAAGCGTTGAAAAAGCCTCCTTTAAGCTCCACCCCCCTGCCGAGCCGGCAGTCGGCCACCGTTACCGGCGCTTCCTCGCCCAGCTTGACATCCGAGGAGATCAGGGTTTTCGCCCCGGAGATCTTCGTCCCCGTGTACAAAATAACCCCGTTTGCGGAAATGCGTTCCGGATCGACCTCTTGGCCGATGTCAACGGAAAAAGGGGCTGGGATCCGGACGCCCCGGGCCAGGAGTCGTTCCACCGCTGCCGGGAGATTCATCTGGGTCATCGACTTTTCCCCCTTCGCCGTATCCCGTCCATTCTCCCGCGGGGCCACAGGCGGGCAGATTTAAAATCTCCCCCCATCCGTTTTGCCCACCCGTCGTTCATTCCGGATCGCGATCGATCCCGAGGCCGACCATCTTCTTCTGCAAGGTATTCCGGTTGATTCCCAGATAAGCGGCCGCCGTGCTTTTCACGTTTTGCGACCGTCGGAGGGCAATCCGGACGAGACTCCTCTCCACCATGGCCATAATCTCTTCATAGAGTCTGCTTTTACCCTTCTCCCCCTTGCAGAGGATCGTGGTGATATCATCGAGCTGCTTCTCAAGTACTGCTTCTGCCACGGCTGCCGGGGTCGACCGCTTTTCCCGTGCCGTCGGCTCGACGGCGGATTTTTGCCTGTTACGGACCATGAATCAGCGGATTCCTTTCTTAGAAGCCATTCGGAGAGATCCCGGCCCTCAGGCCATCAAAGGCAGCATCTTGATCACGATAATGCCGACCATAAACACGGCTGCGACCCACGCCATGGCAATATGGGCGACCCCGGACGGGGGGCATCCTTCCCGCAGGCGAACCTCTTCCGCCACCCTTGCAGGATCGACATGAGAGACGATCGCTTCTTTCAGTTCGGGAAATTTGCCATAGGCATTGGAAACGATGAATAACCCCCTGACGGTTGTAAGCAGCAGATAGACCTTCCCGCGAAGACTGAGACCTCCGACGTGGGTGACCCCATCCCAGGGAACCCGCTTCTCTTTCCGGAGCCTCCGGAGGGCGATCCCCTCGTCGTCCACCGTGACCCGGCGGAAAATACATTCGAGGAAGAGATAAACGGACGGAAAGAAAAAAACCGCAAACACAAGTCGTTCCGTCGTTGAACCCTGGGGTAGCCATGAGATGGCAAAAAGAGAGAGCAGAAGAAAGGCATCCAGGCCGAGGGGAATCAAAAACGCCCTTCTGATCGTATAGACGCGCTGCAACATAAACTCTCCATGCGGGAGCGGACCCGCTATTCTTCCCGTCTGACGAAGGCGCCGCTCTTGCCGCCCTCTTTGCCGATCAGCCGAATATCCGTGAGGGTTATCTCCCGGTCGACCGCCTTGCACATGTCGTAAATGGTGAGTGCGGCTACGCCGACGGCCGTCATGGCCTCCATCTCGACACCGGTTCTGCCTACCGTATTGACTTTCGCCTCGATTTCGACCTCGCCTGCCAGAGGGTCGCAGGAGAAGAGAACCTCGACCCCCGTAAGTTCCAGCGGATGGCACAGGGGAATGAGCCCCCCGGTCTGCTTGGCCGCCATGATCCCCGCGATTCGGGCCGTGGCGAAGACATCACCCTTCGGGATTCCCCCCTCCTGGATCAGCGCGGCGGTTTCCGGACGCATCCTGACCTTCCCCCGTGCAATCGCACGGCGAAGAGTGGGCGCCTTGGCCGTCACATCCACCATGCGCGCCTCTCCCTTTTCATCGAGATGGGATAGTTCTTTCATGGCCTGCTGTACAGGAATAGGGTTGACTGCAAAATCCGGGTGGAACTTAGCACAGCCATTTCGCTCCGTCAAGAAAGATGGCGGGTCACAAAAAACGCGGACCGATCGATGCATCCTTAAAGAAGGGCAGAGCAATGAGTTGGCGCCGCTTGCATGGGTGGGGCGAATATATTCATTTGCCCCACCCATGACTTCGCCTATACGAAGCGGGAACAGAACGTGCGAATCCGAACTTTACTCCGCCGGAAGGGTGACATAGATCGACGAACCGTGTCGATAGATCAATAGGATGACTCCCTGCTTTGCCTTGATACCGGATACCGCCGTCTCATAGTCCTTTACGCTTTTGATGTTCTTGCGGTTGATCTGCATGATGATGTCCCCGCTCATCAGGATTCCTTCCGCCGGACTCTCCTCGGCAATGTCCGAAACAATCACGCCCATCACCCGGACCGGCAGTTCCATCTTTTTTCTTAACTCCGGGGTCAGGTTCTCCACACGGATTCCTTTGAGCTGGTTGTCGACCGCGTTCATATCCTTTTGCGCCTGATCCGGCTGCTCGGCGACCGTGACACTGATCGTCATTTCCTTTCCATCACGGAGAACTTTTACCGTTACCACCTTGCCGGGAGGCAAAACAGCCACCGTATTCCTCAGACTCGTCGGATCAAAGACCTCCTTGCCGTCAAACTCAACAATGATATCACCAGCCTGTATTCCTGCTTTTGCCGCCGGACCGTCCTCAACGACATCACCGATGAGCGCGCCGCTCTCATCCTTTGAGCCAAACTGCTTGCTCAGTTCCGGTGTTATGGCCTGAATGGAAACCCCAAGCCATCCCCTGACCACTTTGCCTTTACTGAGCAGGCTGTCCATGACCGCCTTGGCCATGTTGCTCGGTATCGCAAAGCCTATACCCATATAGCCGCCGGATGAGCTGACGATGGCCGTATTGATGCCGATGAGCTCGCCTTTGATATTGACCAGGGCGCCGCCGGAGTTGCCCGGATTGATCGCCGCATCCGTCTGGATAAAGTCTTCATAATCCGCAATCCCGACATTAGCGCGTCCCTTGGCGCTGACGATCCCGGATGTCACCGTCTGATTGAGGCCGAAGGGGATGCCGACCGCAATCACCGTCTCGCCGATCTTCAACGTATCCGAATTTCCGAGCTTGATGACGGGAAGATTATCGGCTTCGATCTTGATGACGGCCAGATCCGTCTTCTGGTCCGTTCCGATGATCTTTCCCTTGAATTCGCGCTTGTCGGACAGATTGACCTTGATCTCGTCAGCCCCCTTGACGACATGGTTATTCGTCAAAATATAACCGTCCTTCCCCACGATGACCCCGGACCCGAGTCCCGATTGCTTTCGCTCTTTCGGCTGTTGCGGTTGTTGAAAATTTCGGAACTGATTTCCAAAAAACTCTCTAAAGAAAGGGTCATTGAAAAAAGGCGAGGGGGCGCTTCGAACCTCGGTGGTCTTGGTTGATGAGATGCTGACAATGGCCGGTTTCACGGCGGAGGCAACCTCCGACATGGCCTGATTGATCTTGGTCAGGATATCGATCGACTCTTGAGAGATGGGGATATCCGCCGCGTATGCTTTTGGTGTGAAAAAGATAAAGCCGGTCGGCATCCCCAAACCAATGATCAAAGCAATCAGAATGAACAAAGCGGCCCCTGCAATTTTGTCTTTCTTGAACATTGTCACGTCCTCCATCTTAATTGAAAAATTGAGATTCACGACCGGCAAGCAAGGCCGGTCGATTCCGGCACGTAGAATAATAAGCCGGGCTGACTTGTCAAGACATTTTTCGAAAAAAAGGCGCCTCATCCAATGCCGGAGGGATAACGATTATCATTGAATGCGGAGAGAAAAATCGCTTGCGGGAAAAGGGCTTCTTGTTTATGATCGCGCCGGGTTGCGATCAGGGTCGCCCACATCCGGCGCCCGTCGGATCGCGCGGAAGAGGGTTTCCCCCAACGAGGCGGTAAAACCGCGAAGGAGGAGTCC
>JAHFBU010000127.1:3833-5511 GCA_023249795.1 Syntrophaceae bacterium | reverse complement strand
AAGGAGCGTTTATGAGTATCCACCCCACGGCGATCATCTCCCCCGACGCGACACTGGCGGAAGGGGTCGAGGTCGGTCCGTACAGCATGATCGGTCCCGAAGTCCATATCGGGAAGAACACCATCATCGGTTCCCACGTGGTCATCGAAAGCCACACCGACATCGGTGAAGGCAACCGGATCGCCCAGTTTGCCTCTCTCGGAGGTCCGCCCCAGGATCTGAAATACCGCGGGGAGCCGACACGGGTCGTCATTGGCAACCACAATACGATCCGGGAGTACGTCACGATCAACCGGGCGACCATCCATGACATCGGCGTCACGATGATCGGCGATCACAACCTGCTGATGGCCTACTGTCATGTTGCCCACAACTGCAAACTGGGCAACCACGTCATCATGGCCAATGCGGCAAACCTTGCCGGTCATATCCATGTGGAGGATCACGCGATCATCGGCGGCCTGACGGGCATTCACCAGTTCACGAGGATCGGCGCCCACTGCATCATCGGCGGCGCCTCGGCCGTGACGAAGGATATTCCGCCCTTCGTCATGGCCTCCGGAAACTTCGCCAAACTCTTCGGTCTCAATATCATCGGCTTGCAGCGGCGGGGATTTTCCGCCGAGACGATCGGAGCGCTCAAAGAGGCATACCGGATCGTCTTTCGCTCTTCGCTGCTTCTGGCCGACGCCATCCTGAAGGTCGAAGAGCAGGTGGAGGATCTGCCTGAGGTCCGCCAGTTCATCGATTTCATACGGAAGTCGGAAAGAGGGATCTGTCGCTGAGGAGAATATGAAAGAGATCAGAATCGGCGTGGTGGGGACCGGCCATCTGGGCCGCTATCACCTCCAGAAATACCGGAATATTCCGGGATGCCGGGTCGTGGGTGTCGCCGACATCGCGGAAGAGAACGCCCGGATGGCGGCTGACGGCTGTGACTGCGAGGTTCTGACGGACTGCCGCGGCCTGCTGGGAAAGGTTGACGCCGTCTCGATCGCGGTGCCTACCGGCGCCCACCATGAGGTCGCCTCGCTCTTCCTGAAGGCGGGGGTTGATGTTCTGCTGGAAAAGCCGATCGCCGAGACGCTATCCCAGGCCGATGAACTGATTGCCCTGGCCGATGCGAAAAATCTGATCTTCCAGATCGGCTTCGTCGAGCGGTTCAATCCGGCGATCACCGCCCTCCGATCCGTGATGGGAACGCCTCTCTTCATCGAATCCCACCGTCTGCACCCCTTCTTCGAAAGGGGAACGGATGTGGACGTCATCCTCGATCTGATGGTTCACGACCTCGACATCATTCTCCATTTCGTTCGTTCCGAAGTTTCGACCGTGGACGCCGTGGGGGTCTCGGTTCTCTCGGACAAAGTGGATATCGCCAACGCCCGTCTGACCTTTGCTAGCGGCTGCGTGGCGAACATCACCGCAAGCCGGGTCACGGGAAAGGTCATGCAGAAGATCCGGTTCTTCGGCATCGAGGGGTATCACGCCGTGGATTTCAACAAGCGTGAGCTTGTCTCCCTGAGTCGGCGCCACGGCGCGGGCGGGCAGATCGAAATCACGGAAAACCCCGTCTGCATCCAGGCGGTCGATCCTCTGGAGGAGGAGATCCGCTCTTTTGTCCGGGCGGTGGAAGACCGGACGCCCCCGCCGGTACCGGGCAGGGACGGTCGTGACG
>JAHFBU010000127.1:0-3823 GCA_023249795.1 Syntrophaceae bacterium | reverse complement strand
GCGATCGTCCGGAACCGGGGAAGGGCGCGCTTCTTCGGCGGCGGAGCAGCCCCACAGGTTGCAACCGGGAAAGGACAGACGGAACCTTGAACGCGCGAAGGGTCATGATTGTTGCCGGAGAGGCATCGGGCGACCTCCACGGCGGCAACCTTGTCCGGGCGATGCGCGAGATCGATCCGGCGATCTCCTTCTATGGTGTGGGGGGAGCCCGGATGCGGATGGCCGGGGTCGAACTTGTCGCCGACGTCGCCGACATGGCCGTCGTGGGGCTGACGGAGGTGGTCTTCAAACTCGGCAAGATCCTCCGGGTCAGGCGCCGGCTGAAGACCTTGATGAAGGAGGCCCCGCCCGACCTTGTCATCCTGATCGACTACCCGGACTTCAACCTGCCGCTCGCCCGCGCCGCCCGGAAACAGGGCATACGGGTCCTCTACTATATCAGTCCCCAGGTATGGGCCTGGCGGAAGGGACGGATCGAGACGATCCGGAAAACCGTGGACCGGATGGTTGTCATCCTCCCCTTCGAAGAGAAATTCTATCGGGATGCCGGAATGGAGGTCGCCTTCGTCGGCCATCCGCTTCTGGACGAGATCTCCACAAAATATGCGCGGCCGGAGGCGCTGAATCGCTTCGGTCTTCGGGAAGAGTCGATCACGGTTGCCATCCTTCCCGGAAGCCGCCAAAACGAAGTGGCCTCGCTATTGCCGGAGATGCTCCGGGCCTGTTGTATCCTGACGGAGAAGGTCTCCCCGCTCCAGTTCGTATTGCCGATTGCCGGAACGCTTTATCCCAACTTCGTCCGTGAGATCCTCCGGCGGTTTCCCGTCCGGGTTAACGTGATCCGCGACGATATCTACGACGTGATCGCCGTCTCCGATGCGGCCATCGTCGCCTCTGGAACGGCCACCCTGGAGACAGCGCTCCTGGAGACTCCTATGGTCGTCGTCTATAAGGTCTCCGGGGTTTCCTATGCGATCGGCCGGAGGTGCATCCGGGTAAAGTACATCAGCCTGGTGAATCTCATCGCCGGACGCGCGGTCGTTCCCGAACTGATCCAGTCGGAGGCGAACCCGGAGCGGATCGCCGCCGAGGTCAGAGAGATCGTCACCCGGCCGGAGAAGGCGCGGGAGATGAAGAACGCGCTCGCCGGGATCCGGGAAAAATTGGGGACGCCCGGGGCGTCGCGGCGGACGGCACGGATCGCCTGCGACATGTTGTCTCCCCCCAGATAAAGGAGCTTAATCCATTTGGATATTTTCACGCGGCTGTTAAAACTGGCGAAACCGCACGCGCTGAAATTCACGGCCGCCATGATCTGCATGCTTGTCGTCGGCGCGACAACCTCGGCGCTCGCCTTTCTGGTCAAACCGGCCCTCGACGAAATCTTCCTGAAGCAGAACGCCGAGTCGCTTCGGTGGATCCCGCTTGTGATCATTGCAATCTATTTCACGAAAGGGGCGTGCAACTACGGCCAGACGGTTCTGATGAACTTCATCGGCCAGCGAATCGTGGCCGACTTGCGGATGGAACTCTACCGGAAAATCCAGATCCAGTCGCTCGCATTCTTTACGAAGAACCCGACAGGCGCCCTGATGTCCCGGATCACAAACGACGTCGGATTCATCCAGGGCGCCGTCTCGGAGGCGGTCACGGCCCTCCTCAAGGACTTTTCCACCCTGATCTGCCTCGTTTTCGTGATCTTTTACCGGGACTGGCGGCTGGCCATCATTGCGATGTTCGTCTTTCCGCTTGCCATCTATCCGATTGCCAAGTTCGGGCAAAAAATGCGGCAGATTGCCACACGGACGCAGGTCACCCTCGGGAGCCTGACGACCCTTTTGCAGGAGACGATCTCCGGGACGCGGATCGTCAAGGCCTTCAGCATGGAGGAGTATGAAAACCGGCGTTTCTCGGTTGAGAACGAACGGCTTTTCCGCCTGACGCTGAAGGCGGTTTCGATCAACGCCATATCGAGCCCCCTCATGGAATTCCTCGGCGGCCTCGGCATCTCCGCCATTATCTTCTATGGCGGCTACCAGGTCATCCACGGCCACTCCACGCCGGGGACCTTTTTCTCCTTTCTCACGGCGCTGATCATGCTCTACGAACCGGTCAAGCGTCTGACGAACGTCAACAATACGATCCAGCAGGGGATCGCCGGCGCCCGGCGGGTCTTCTCGATCATCGATCTCGTGCCGGAGATCCGGAACAGCCCCGACGCCATCTCCCTCCCCGGAATCACGCGCGAGATCGGGATCCGGAACGTCACCTTCGGCTACGAGGAAAAAACGGTTCTTAGGGACATTTGCCTCACGATCCGGTCCGGCGAAGTGGTGGCCTTTGTCGGCATGAGCGGCGGGGGGAAGACGACGCTCGTCAACCTGATCCCACGCTTCTACGATGTGACGGAAGGGGCGATCACGATCGACGGCAGGGACATCCGCGATGTGACCGTTGAGTCGCTCCGGGGACAGATCGCCATTGTGACCCAGCAGACGATTCTCTTCAATGATACGGTGCGCAACAACATCGCCTACGGCGACATCGTCAAGGCGGAGGAGCAGATCGTCGCCGCCGCAAAGGCCGCCCATGCCCACGATTTCATCGTGAACCTGCCTGCGGGTTACGATACCCTCATCGGCGAACAGGGGACCAAGCTCTCCGGCGGCGAGCGGCAGCGGATCTCGATTGCCCGCGCACTGCTCAAGGACGCCCCGATCCTGATTCTCGATGAGGCGACCTCCTCTCTCGATTCGGAGGCGGAGATCGAGGTCCAGGACGCTCTGGAGAACCTCATGAAGGGCCGGACCACGCTGGTTATCGCCCACCGCCTCTCCACAATCCGGAATGCCGATCGGATCATTGTCCTGGTGAACGGTGAGATCCGCGAGGAGGGAACGCACGACCACCTCCTCTCGTGTGAGGGTGAATACTGCCGCCTCTACAACATGCAGTTCAAGGATAGCGGCAGAAACGACGAGAAAGGCAGGAACGGCAACACGTAAGCGCTGATGGTGAGATGCTTTGATATCCTTCAAGAACGAGGTGCAGGGGATCTGGAACGAAGCGCGGCCGGAAGGCAGGACGGTTGTTTCGCGTGCGATCCTGAGAACCCTCTCGCTTGCCTACGGCGCCGCAGTGGCCCTGCGGAACCGGCTCTACGACGGGGAACTCCTCCGCCCGACGAAACTTCCCTGCCCCGTCATCAGCGTGGGCAACCTCACCGTGGGAGGAACCGGCAAGACCCCTACAGTCATTCTTCTCGCGGCGCTCCTGAAGGAACACGGTTATCGCCCGGCCGTCTTAAGCCGGGGCTACGGCGGCGATGCGACGGTTCCGGTCAATGTTGTCTCTGACGGAAATCGCGTTTGCCTGGGGTGGCATGAGGCAGGGGACGAGCCGGTGATGATTGCAGGAGCCCTGCGGGGGATCCCTGTCCTGACCGGTCCGAAGCGGTCCCTCACGGGCAAGGCCGCTGTGGAGCGTTTCGGCGCGGATCTTTTGATCCTCGACGATGCCTTCCAGCACCGGTCGATCCACCGGGATATCGATATCGTCCTGTTGGATGCCGCCCGCCCCTTCGGGAACGGTTTACTCCTTCCCCGCGGGCCGCTCCGTGAACCGCCGCATGCGCTGCGCCGCGCCGGTATCCTGCTGCGGACGGGAGACGCGGACCATGAAGAACCCCTGCGCGAAGTTCCGTCCCTGCCCTCCTTCCGGGGAATCCTCCGGCCGCGGGAACTCGTCGATGCCGTAACGGAGCGGGTTTCCCTCACCACGGTTCTCCGGGGAGAGAAGGTATTTGCCTTCGCGGGTATCGGCT
>JAHFBU010000126.1 GCA_023249795.1 Syntrophaceae bacterium | reverse complement strand
CAGTATAAGGTGCGCATTTTGGGGACGGAGCACCATATCGTTCCGGACATCGTCCTTTTCCTGAACGGCCTGCCGGTGGTCGTGATCGAATGCAAATCGCCGAAGGTCAAGGAGGCCATCCCGGAGGCCATCGACCAGCTCATGAGGTACAGCGAGCAACGGGGCGCCAAGGGCGAGGGCAGCGCGCCGCTCTTCTATTACAACCAGATCGTCATCGCCACCTGCCGGAACGCCGCCAAGTTTGGCACCGTCACCACCCACAGCGAGAAGCTTTTCTACCGCTGGGCCGATCCTTATCCGCGGACGGTCGATGATCTACCCCACGGCGACAGCGGGCCCAACGACCAGCAGCGCCTGGTCGCGGGGATGCTCGACCGGGATAACCTGCTGGATCTGATCCGCACCTTTACCCTCTTTTCGACGAACGACAAGAGCGAGACGATCAAGGTCGTCGGGCGCTATCAGCAGTTTCGGGCCGTGAAGCTCGCGGTGAAGCGCCTGCTGACCGGCGAAAACCCGCGTGAGCGGAGCGGTATCGTCTGGCACACCCAGGGCTCCGGCAAGTCGCTCACCATGATGTTCATGGTGCGGGAGATGTATGGCCATGCGCAGCTCGCGAACTGGAAAGTGGTCTTTGTGACCGACCGCACGCAACTGGAGGGGCAGCTCACCGAAACCAGCAAGGGGATCGGCTTTACGGTCAAGGTGGCCGACAGCATCAAGCGGCTCAAGGAACTCTTGCGTACGGACTCGTCGGATCTGGTCATGGCCATGATCCACAAATTCCGCGAGGCCGACCTGACGGAGACCTTTCCCGAGCTGAACGCCAGCCCCCACATCCTGGTCATGACCGACGAGGCCCACCGCTCCCAGTATGCCATGCTCGGGGCGAATCTCGATAAGGGTATCCCCAATGCCGCGCGTATCGGTTACACCGGGACCCCGATCGACAAGACGGAGCGGGTCTTCGGCGACTATATCGACAAGTACACCATGCGCCAGTCCATCGACGACGGCGTGACGTTGAAGATCGTTTACGAGGGCCGCACGCATAACGCCGAGGTGCCCGATCAGCCAGCCATGGACGCGACCTTTGCCGATGTTTTCAGCGACTATAACCTCCAGCAGCGGCTGGAAATCCTGGGGTACGGTTCCCGTGAAGCCTACCTGGAGGCCAAACCGGTCATCGAGGCCAAGGCCAAGGATATGGTGGACCACTATCTGACTCATGTCTTTCCGAACGGCTACAAGGCTCAGGTGGTGGCCGCTTCCCGCGAGGCGGCGGTGCGCTACAAGGGATACATCGATGCCGCCCTGGCAGCGGCCCTTGCCGAGCGGAAGAAGAACAATCCCGGGAAACTGGACCTTGAACAGTTGGAAAGGCTGAAAACGGATGTCATCATCTCCGGCAATCACAACGACCTGCCCCACCTGAGGTCCTACACGGATGGCTCCCGGCACGAAACGACCATCAAGAGTTTCAAGCTGGCCTTCGGGAATGTTGATGAAGGCGTCACCGGCGACATGGGGATCGTCATCGTCAACAACATGCTCCTGACCGGCTTCGATGCCCCGGTGGAGCAGGTGATGTATCTGGACAAGGTGATCGTGGCTCATACGCTCCTGCAGACCATCGCACGCGTGAACCGCGTGGCGGGAGAGGCGAAGGAAAAGGGGTTCATCGTGGACTACGTGGGCATCGGCCATCACTTGAAGAAGGCCATCGACGCCTACGACGAACGGGAGCAGAAGGAAGTCATTGATTGCCTGAGTTTTCCCGAACAAGAGTTACGGGAACTGGGGGAAAGCCACCGGGCTGTCATGGACCTGCTCAAGAAGTACGGGATAACGGATCTGACCGACCACGACGCATTCTTCGACCTCTTCTATGACGAGGACGTGCGTTTCGATTACCTGCTGGCCTTCAAGAAGCTGACCCAATGTCTGAATCTGGTCTTTCCCGCCCGGCAGGCCCTCGACTATATGGCCGACTACCAGGCCCTTGCCGCGATCAATGTCATGGCGGAAAAGCACCTGCATGACGAACGCCTCAGCATGAAGGGCATTCCGCCCAAGCTCCGCGGCATCACGGATGTCTATCTGGCGTCGAAAGGGATCGATGTCAAGGTCAAGCCGATCTCGATCCTCGATGCTGACTTCGACAAGCAGGTCGGGAAAAGGGGCCGCACCAAGACCAAGGCCGCAGAGGTGGAACATGCCATCCGTCACCATCTCGACGTGGAGCTGAACGACGACCCGGAACTGCAGGCCTCCTTCGCCGAGGCGCTGGCGGCGATATTCAAGGAGTTCCGCGAGAACTGGAACAAGATTTACGAGGAGTTGGAGAAGCTGCGGCAACGGATCATCAAGGCGGCCAAGGAGCCGACCTACGGCCTGCACCGCAAGAAACAGATGCCCTTCTTCCGGATGCTCAAGCGGGAAATCTTCGGGGAGATCTTTGGAGAGGAAGGTATCCCTATCCGGGATGGAGCGCCGGGGGTTGCCGACGGAATGAGCATGGACGACAGGATCGGCCACATTGTCGATTTGACCCAGAAGGCCTTTCTGGCCGTGGAACGGGAACTGAAGCTCACGGGTTTCTGGGAGAGCATTCCCGCCCGCAACAAGCTGCGGGCCGATCTTCAGGACGTCATGCTGGCCCCGGAATTTTCTAAACTTCCCGGACTGGTGAAAAACCGCGCCCATATCATCAGCCGCATCATGGAGATCGCGGGGAAGAACAACGACATCATCCTCTACGCGGAATAATTGCAGTGGTCCTGGAATACACGATTCAACGATCCGCCAAGCGGCGCCAACTGACGATCACCGTCGAGAGGGACCGGAGTGTCGTGGTGCATGCACCGGTGGGACTCGCCGAGGAGAGGATCAGGCAGGTCGTCGAAGCCAGACGGCAATGGATCTACGAAAAGACGCACCATCCCCAAAAATACCAGGGCCTGCCCCACCCGCCGGGGAAGGAATTGGTCAGCGGCGAATCGGCGCTCTATCTGGGGCGGCGATACCGCATCGAGGTCGTCCGGGAGGGACTCGCTGAGATTCGGTTCAACAGAGGCTTTCAGATTCCGTCGAGCTTTGGGATCAGGCAGGTAGAAACGTTGCGGGAGTGGTATATCGGCAAGGCAAAAGATAAAATCATCCCCCGGACAAAGGCGCATGCCCGCAGGCTTGGGGTCGAAGTCGCCAAGATTAAGATTGCGGACAACCGCTATCGCTGGGGGTCCTGCACGGCCAGAAACAACGTCGGGTTCGACTGGCGGCTGATCAAGGCGCCGATGTTCGTCATCGACTACGTCATCGTTCACGAATTGGCTCACCTGATCGAAGCCAATCACACACCCCGGTTCTGGAACATTGTCCGGACAGAGGTTCCGATGGCGGAAAAGGCAAAGGATTGGCTGAAGGAAAATGGCCAGTTGTTGGAGGAAGCCATATAGAATGAAGAGGGGGTGATCCCGATGAAGCAGGTAAAAGACAAATATCGAGGACGGACAGTCTATTTCCATGTGATGGCGGAACTCGTTCGTGCTGCCCAGTATCGAGGAACGACAACCTATCAGGATATCGCAGTGATCATGGGCTTGCCCACCAGCGGTTCCTATATGGGGAGAGAAACCGGATATATCCTTGGGGAAATATCCGAGGATGAAGTGATTGCCGGCCGGCCTATGCTCAGTTCCGTGGCGGTCAGTGTCAATGGAAAGCCGGGACCGGGGTTCTTCGAGCTGGGTCGCGATCTTGGCCTTATGAAATTAGGTGAAGACAAAATAGAATTTTGGGAATGGCAGCGTGATGCGGCTTATCGGGCGTGGAAACGCCCTTTGCCCAAAATGAAAAACCCGCTTGAATAGGCAGTACATTGCGGCTTATTGCTGATCATGTCTATTGTTTGTTACGTATAGCAATAAATAACCCTTGAATGACGTAAAACATCTTTCGCTTTTTTGACACGGATCGAACAAGCGGCCGTCAGTGATCGAAGATGTACCCGACCGAGCGCAGACTTCGGAAATAGACGGGATTCTCAGGGTCCACTTCGAAGTATTTCCGCAGACGGACCATGAAGGTGTCCACGGTCCGGGTCGTCGTCACGCCGGTGTAGCCCCAGCCCACCTCCAGCAGGGTCTTGCGGGTCAGGGGTTTCCCCCGGTTGGCGATGAAGACCTTCAGCAGCCTCACCTCCTGTTCGGTCAGTCGCAGGGTTCCCTGCCGGGTCTCCGCCGTCATCGTTGCAAAGTCAATCGTATTGCCGCCGAAGGCGTATCGCTGCGCTTCTGCCGGTTCTTCAGGCGTGCCGGGGGTTGAATGGTCGCGGCCCCAGAGGGATCTGGTCAGGAGCCGTTCGATCCTCAGCAGAAATTCCTCAAGGTTGAAGGGTTTGGCAAGGTAGTCGTCCACGCCGCAGGAGAATCCTTTGATCCGGTCGTCGGATCCCCCTTTGGCCGAAAGGATCAGAACGGGAAGCCGCTCGTCCTGCAGGCGGATGTGGCGAAGCACCGAAAGGCCGTCCAGCGCGGGGAGCATGATGTCCAGGACAATCAGGTCCGGATTCCATTCCTTCCAAAGCCGCAGCCCTTCGGTTCCGCTGCCGGCAATGGCGGTTTCATAGCCCTGCAGCGAGAGATTGAGCTTCAACCCCTCGGCGATGTGCGTGTCATCCTCGACAATCAGGATGCGCCTTTTCCCGCTCTGTCTCATTTTTCATCCCTCTCCTTAACCTTGCCCGGCAGGATCAGCGTCAACACGGACCCCTTCCCGACCCCCTCACTGTCGGCGACCATCTTTCCGTGATGAAGCCTGGCGATCTGCTGGACAAGATAGAGGCCGATCCCGCTTCCACCGACGGGTGTCGGACCTTCATGCCGCGCCTGATAAAACTTGCTGAAGATTCTTTTACGTTCCGCCGGGGCGATGCCGATTCCGTTGTCCCGGAAGCGGATCTGGAGAGACTTTTCCTTCTTTTCAAAGGTGATGTCGATCCGGGGTTCCCCGGAGGTGTTGTATTTGCGGGCGTTGGTCAGGATATTCATGAGGAGCATCTCGAACAAGGAGACGATCACGGGATAAAAGAGCGGCTCCCCGGGAGGGTGGTCCACGCGGATGTCGGCGTCGTGGAAGATATGGCGGTTATCGTGAATGAACCGGCGAATAGTCTCGGGAAGGTCAACCCATGTGGGCGCCCCTTCCTGAAGACGGCTTTCGATTCGGGCAAGGTTCAGAATGCTGCCGATGTTGGCTGAGAGGCGTTCCACGTCCTGCAGCATGAACCCGATGTATTTGAGCTGCTCCTCCCGCGGCAGGTCGTGTTTCGCGAACGTTTCGAGGTAAAGTTTCAGGGAGGTGACGGGGGTCTTGAGCTCATGGGTGAAATTGTTGATGAAGGTATGCTGCAGGCGGTAGAGCTGAAGCGTTTTTAAATTGTAGATGAAGATGATGAGGATTCCCGCCAGGATGACACCAACCAGGAGCGACAGGATGAGGATCACCACCCAGGTTCGGGCCTCAAAGAACTGGCTTGCATCGAGCCGATAGTACCGGATCACGGATTTGAGGCTGTAGCTGACGCTGACGTACCAGTAGATGTAAAGAAAAAGCGATAGCGCCAGGGTGACGATTGAGAGGATGAAGATGAAAACCGGATGGATGAACCATTTCGCCTG
>JAHFBU010000125.1 GCA_023249795.1 Syntrophaceae bacterium | reverse complement strand
GATCCATTCCCATGCTGATGGGGCGGAAGAAATGAATTTCAAACCCGTTTCCGTTTCCGATTATGCGATCCTGAAGCCGTTTTTTTCCAGGAATCCCTACAACCTCAGCGTCTATTCCCCAGCCTCCATCATTGCCTGGAGTTTCGAGACCTTCAAGGCCTCTTACGCCATAAAGGATGGCGAGCTTTTCATCGCCGGTCAGACGGAAGATCCCCCGGAGAACCGCCACCTCATTCTTCCCCTTTCGATGGAAACGCCACTCAACACGCCGTCTCGGCTGTATGATATTGCCCGCGGGGAGGGATTCGACCGGTACTGGTATGTTCCCGGGGATTATCTGGAGACCCTGGATCGCGCGGAATTGGAGGCCCTCTTTGTGCCGGAGGAGCAGGGCGAATTTGAGGATTACGTCTATCTGGCGGAGGATCTGATCCATCTCAAGGGAAACCGGTTTTCCAAGAAACGGAACCTCATTCATCAGTTTACTCGGGAATACGTTTTGAAGGATCGGGTCCAGGTGGAAGAGATCCTTCCGGAGAAGGTCGAGGAATGCCTGCAATTTCTGGAGATCTGGTGTGAGCGTCACGACTGCGGTGCGGATGAGAAGAGCATCCTGGCCTGCGAAAAAAATGCCCTGATCACGACGCTCAACAACATGGCCCGGATCGAATCGAAGGGGATTCAGATCCGTGTCGACGGAAGGGTCTCCGCGCTCGGCGTGGGGTCACGCTTGAACGAAACGACCGCCACGCTCAATTTCGAAAAGGCCGACTCCGAAATCAAGGGGCTGTATCAGTTCCTGGACAATGAATGCGCCAAAAGGCTCTTCAGCGGATTCCTTTATATCAACAAGGAGAGCGACATGAACATCCCCAGCCTCGCGGAATCCAAGCAGTCTTACAACCCCATCCTCCGCATTAAGTCGTACGCGCTGACCCTCCGCTGAGCATACTGTTGAAAAACGCCCATCTGCGGCGTTTCCCTCATCCTTCGCCATTCGACGTATTCCGGGGACACGTTCCGATCCCTTTGGGCTTCCGGAACATCTCCCCGACGCCTCACGGCTTAAGGATATCGGGGGCCTTGCATCTGGCCATTTTTGAACAGCCTGTAATATGAATCAGGAGTTTAGCTGCACCGCGATATCCTTCATCTTGAGCTGGATATCCGAGGAACCGTTCCAGACATTCATCTGCGGCGTGAAAACGATATCCAGCATCGCCGCGGAGAGATCCCGGAGGAACTCTCCTTTGCTGAACCAGATGGAATTCCGGGAGACCCCATCCCCGTTGATTCGCATCTTGAGATGGTTGTTCCCGACGATGGAGGGGGAAGCCATGCTGACATTCCGTGCGCAGAGGACCGGTTCGGGGTTCCGGCTCCCGAACGGCGCAAGCTGTTCGAGCTGCGAGAGAAATTCACGGGTGATGTCCGTCAGGCTGCACTGGGCATCGACGGTCGTGTAGGCTGTGAAATCCATTTGAGAACTTTTCTCGCGGAGAATCTCCCGGAGTTGGACGGAAAAAGAGTCGATATTCCCTTCTCTTATCGATATGCCCGCGGCGTATCGATGTCCGCCATAAGAGATCAGCAGCGACTCACACTGTTTCAAGCCCTCGTAAATATTAAAGTCTGCGATGCTCCTCCCGGATCCTTTGCCGATTCCGTCCTTCAGGCTGATCAGGATGGCCGGCCTTCCGAAACGTTCGACGAGCCTCGACGCCACAATGCCGATAACACCCGGATGCCAGTTGGACGAGGCAAAAACAAGCGGCCCGATTTCTCCCGCCTCGAATGTGTCTCCGACCTTATCCAGAAGCTCGTGGAGGATCACCTTTTCCATGGCCTGGCGTTTTCGGTTGAAGCCGTCCAGTTTCATGGCGCGTTCTTCGGCCTGATCGCGGTTTTCGGACAGCAGAAGCTCGACCGCCTCAGATGCCGAGGCGATGCGCCCCGCTGCGTTGATCCTCGGAATCAGCGTAAAGGATGCCTTGCCCGAATCGACCGCCTGTCCCTCGATCCCGCTGACCCGCTTCAAGGCGCACAGCCCGATCCTTCTCTCCTCCTTCATCAGATCGAGGCCGATTTTGACGAATATCCGGTTTTCATCGACGAGGGGAACGATATCGCCTATGGTCCCCAAGGCGACAAGATCGAGATATTCTTTCAGGTTGGGATAGGTATCGTCCCTCCAATACCCTTCATTGCGGAGGGCGCCCCGGAGCGCAATCAGAAAGTTGAAGACGATGCCGACGGCAGCCAGGTGCTTGAATGGGAAGCGGCAATCGGTGCGATTCGGGTTGACGGTCGCCGCCGCCTCGGGCAGGGCGCCGGAGATCTCGTGATGATCCAGGATGATCGTATCCATGCCCCGTTGCCGCGCATAAGCGATGGGTTCGAAATCCGATACGCCGCAATCGACCGTGATGATCAGACCGATCCCCTCGGATTGGAAACGCTCAACCGCACCGCGGTTCAGACCATATCCCTCCGTCATCCGGTCGGGAATATAATAGGTTGTTGCCGGAAGAATCCCCCTGAGAAACTGGAGCAGCACAACCACCGACGTTATCCCGTCGGCATCGTAATCGCCGTAGACGACGACTTTTTCTTTACGGTGTATCGCGCTGATAAGCCGGTTAACCGCCTTTCCCATGTCCTCCATCAGGAAAGGGTTGTGAAGATCCAGCAGGGAAGGGGAGAGAAAACGGCGGGCCTGATCAGGTTCGCATATTTCGCGGCTCTCGAGGATCCGGGAGATGAGCGGGCTCAGGCCCAGCTCCCGGGCCAGCAGCTCCTGAACATCCCGGTTCCCCTCCCGCAAGCGCCAGTTTGTCATGGGAAGGGTTCTTAAGACGGTCATATCTGCCGATCACCTATTGATAAAATTCGTTGAGAGAATGGAAACTTCCATTATTCCCGGCCATTAAGCACCAGGGCTTGGATCATATCAGTGTGAAACCGGTTGTCAAGGAGATAATACGGAAAGGTCGACTGGCCCGGTGAAGCTTCGCGCTGGGGAAACGTCCGAATCAAATTGGAATGGGTATGAGATCAAATGGCGGGGCCGGGGCAGCTTCGAATCAAGCCGACCCGGCCCGCAATGTTTTCAAAATTCTCCCGCTTCAGACCGCCTTTTTGACGAAGCCCGAACGGATGCATCGGGTACAGGCCTTTACGCGCTTGACCCCTCCCGAATTGCCGTCGATGCAGCGGATCTTCTGAAGGTTGGGATACCAGGTTTTTATGCTCTTGTTGTTTGCATGGCTGACCTTGTGGCCCTTCATCGGTTTCTTGCCACATACCTCACAGATTCTCGACATATCAAAGCTCCTCTCCAACGGCCATTTTTGAACAGCCTGCAAAATACTGCCGGTTACTAAACTATATCCGGCCACAATGCAAGCACTATTTATATGCGCTGACTTTCCCGTTCCGCATGAAATGCGGCATCCATCCCGGCGAGAATCTCGCCCTCAAAACCAAGCCCCGCCCTCAGGATGCCGCCGGTCAACAGCACATTCGGGACGCGGGTCCGGGGAGAAAGGGTTTTCATGCCGAAAAGCGGCCGTCTTCGTGTCCGGTATTTTCGGTTGACCATTTCCTGATGCCGCCTCGAGAAAGAGATCGATTGATCCACACGGAGATAATCAATGTTATCACGTAGAAACGGCAGGAATCCCTCCAGCGCATCGATGATGCCCATGGCCGCGTCTTTGAGTTCCTGATCGCCCAGACGCAGGGGCGAATCCGCAAGATAAACCGTGGCTGAGATCGCCCGACGCCCGACGGGCGCGGAATCGGTATCACCCGGGAGACTCGTTTGCAGAAAAACAAGGTCGTGGTTCGTCACCAAACCCGTTCCCTCCCTGACCACGACAACATAAGGGGCCATGCTTTCCGGAAGCCCCTCCTCATGGACGCCCATGTGGAGACAGAATGGATAGGCTGCGGGATGGATGGAAGCACAACGACGGTTCGGTCCGGGAAGAACCTTCCGGCCGGGAAGCAGAAGCTCCAGTTTTTCCCACTGCGCGCTGACAATGAGTCTTCTCCCGCGCAGGGTCGAGGAAGAGCCATCGCACTCCAGATCCACGGTGACCTCCGGTTCGGTCTCCATGCGGATAACCGTGCGCCCCTCCATCAGCACACCGCCAAGCTCCGTAAAGGCCCGCTGCAGGCGGCCCAGCCAGCCGGTTATTCCTCTTGGGCCTCCGCCCGGGCCACTGCTCGGGGAAAGATCCCGCGCCGCGGGAAGCGAAAGGAGATAGGCCGCCGACAGGGGGTATGGGTCGCCATCCATCTCCAGATGGGAGAGAATTTTGAGTTGGGCCTCGACCACCCTCCTGAATGCATTATCCTTTCCATCTTCCCGTATGGTCAGGGAGGAACGACACGCCATGGCGGCCGGAAGGCGCGCCAGTCGGCGGAGCATGCCCCGCCACCAAACCCCATCCGGACGCGCGGATTCGTCTTCCGTCATCCAACGCTCGACCAGACGGCCGGTTTTGGAGACGGCCCGATAGAAACGGTTGATCTCCTGTTCCTGCCCGGGAAATTCGCGAATCAGCTCCTCGACCAATCGCGCACGGTTCGCGAAACAGTCCACCCGATGATCGGGAAGAATAACTTGAAATACCGGATCCATCGGTCGGTTCGGTGGAATACCCTCCTCCGCGGGCCACAGGTTCCCGAGAAAATTGGAGAAGATCTGTCGGCCCGCCGGCCCCGAAAGCGGGATGGGATCCATGGGGAAGGCGTATCCGGCCTGCCAATACGCGCTCTCCGGATACCCTTCCATGACCAGAACGGTTTTCCGGCCTTTTCGGACGGAGGTCAGGGCGGCTATCAGGGAGCTGAGATCCCGACCTATGATAATCGTATCGTACATATCGCAAAGCACCCGGGTATGAAGTCAGTCCGATGAACGGGGGGGAACCGGGACCGGAGGAGAGGCGGATCCCGTCTCTTTTGCAACCGCTTCAGGAAGAGGTTGTCGGATATGGACTTTTCGTCCTTCGATCCTGATTCTGCCTTCCGCGTAATACTGAATGGCCTGAGGGTAGATGCGATGCTCCTCCTTCAATATCCTTGCAGCAAGGATTTCGGCATCATCATCCTCATACACCGGAACCACGGCCTGGATAACGATCGGCCCCGAATCGACCCCTTCGTCCGCAAAATGGACCGTGCATCCTGAAAACTTGACCCCGTAATCCACGGCCTTCCGCTGGACATGCGTACCGGGAAACGCCGGAAGAAGGGCCGGGTGGATGTTCATGATCCGCATTGGAAAGGCCTGGAAGAACTCAGGGGAGAGGATCCGCATGAAACCGGCCATGACGACCAGCTCCACCCCGGCGGCGTTGAGGATCTCAACCATCCGGCCGTCAAAGCGCTCCCGTGAACTGAATTCGCGATGATCCACAACGGCCGTGGGAATCCCGTGTTTCCGGCACCGTTCGAGGGCAAAGGCGTCGGGATTGTTGCTGAGCACAATCCGGATTTCCGCATTCAGCGTTCCCTGATCGATGTGATCGATCAGGGATTGAAGATTGGAACCGCCCCCGGAAACGAGAACGCCGATGGGAAGTTTTTTCACCATGACCGCCGCGTCCAGAAAGTATGAAGAGTGCCCCTGTCAGCCTCTGATCCTTGTCCTAAGATACGAAGGAGACCATCGGCTGATCGTTCTCCCTCTTCTCGA
>JAHFBU010000124.1 GCA_023249795.1 Syntrophaceae bacterium | reverse complement strand
TTCGCCCGCCTCTCCGAGAAGACGGTCCATGAGCGATTCACGAAACCCGGCGTGGAGCTCTGGCAGGAGCTCCGGGGGGAGTCGGTCTATCCGGTGCTGCCGGAGGAGAAGAGCAGCTACAGTTCGATCAGCAAGACCAAGACCTTCGCTCCGCCGACCTCCGACCGGGACTACCTCTTCGCCCACCTGCTCCGAAACCTGGAGTCGGCCTGTATCAAGGCGCGGCGCTACGGCCTCGCTCCCCGGCGGATCACCGCCTTTTTGAAAAAGCAGGACTTCGACACGGAGGGGCGGGAGGCGAAACTCAGCCGCCCCTCTTCCCTCCCGCTGGAGCTCTCCGAACTTCTCCGCGGCCTGTTCAACGGGATGTACAAGCGCTACGCGACCTACCGGGCGACCGGCGTCGTCCTGATGGACCTCGTCCAGGATACACAGATCCAGTACTCACTCTTCGAGGACCCGCTGAAGGCGGAGAAGATCCGGGAGCTTTACGAGGCGGTCGACGCCCTCTCCGGGAAATACGGCAAGCACACCCTCCATCTCGGTGCCTCCCATCCGATCGAGGTCCAGGGCAAGGGCCGCCGCGGAACGCCAACCGTCCGCGAACAGACCCGGCTCTACGGCGAGACGGACCGCCGGCATCTTGGCCTGCCGATGTTTCAGGCGGGAACCATCGGGAAATGAGAGTCGTAGCGGCGCCGCAAGAGATAGAGTTCACTTACGATAATACTCCCATTCCTTCCCCATTGTCCTAAAGAGCTGAGAGAACTAATATCTCAGCTACGAAAGAGCATTTGCCAGGCTCCATCCCCCGGCTGTAATACGCTTCCGGCCCTTTTCCGTTCAGCTTTGGAAATGAGAGCCCCTCGCCGGCTCGGTGAGCGGGAACGGATGTTGATCTGTAACAACAGGAGTTGCAAGCAAAAAGAAAGGAGATAAAAAAATGATGATGAAAGAAGAACAGCAGAAACTTACAGAGGTCATGAAGCAATGGCAGCAGATTGAAAACGCAACCATATCCAAGACGGCAGCGGTGATGGAGGGGACGACTAATCCGTTGATCCACTTGGTGATGGAGATAATTCAGGGAGACGCCAACCTCCATCATCGGGTGCAGCAGACTATCGTTGACTCTCTGGAGCGAGCGGCGATCGCCATTCGCGTCGAGGACATCCAGACCATCTGGATGGCTCTGGAGGAACACCTAAAGATTGAAAAGAAGAGCATCGAACTGGCGGAGCAAAGCTTGAAGGCTCTGGGCAGCTCCGGAAATGTCGTCCAGCGCTACCTGATTTCCTATCTGATGGAGGATGAAAGGAAACACGAAAAACTCCTTGCCAACCTTAGACTCATCAAGGAGGGGATGTATCCATACGGCGGGTGAGACACACCGCCCCCTGTCGAAGCGGTCAACATAGCGACTGAAGTGGATGTCCGGCAGGCGTTTGCCGGGAAGAATCCCATCCCCTGGGCCGCCATCCTGAAGAACACGGAGGGGCGGGAGGCAAAACTGAGCCGCCCCTCTTCCCACCCGCTGGAGCTCTCCGAGCTCCTCCGCGGCCTGTTCAACGGGATGTACAAGCGCTACGCGATCTACCGGGCGACCGGCGTTGTCCTGATGGCCTGCCGCAAAAGCGGGGTCGGACTGATTCAAAACATCGGAGACTGTCCCGGCAAAAGCCGGGAAGGTCGATCTGCGCATCTGTCCAAAAACCTGTCCCGAGCTTGTCGAATGATTCCGATTCACTCCCAGCGTGTTCCCGACGGTCGCCACAGCCACGGTCATGACCGGATCGTGATGGTTGATCAGCATCGCAGCCACAAGCCACTCTGAACCGAGCGGGATCAGGGTCGAGGCGAGAAAGCTCAGCGCGAACAACGCAGGGTAACCATAGGAGCGAGAAGCTGTTCCATCCGCAAGAAGTAGCCGACAGGCCGAGGATTGTCAACCACATCAAATTGTCTTGCCGCGGTATCAAGGATGTGTTAGCACCCCGCTCACTTTGAGCGGAGGTTTAGCAGAGATGATTCATTTCAGCGGCATCAGCAAACAGTATGGTCCGCAGGTCCTGTTTCGGGATGCCAGTTTTCAGATTCTGCCCGGTAGCCGCAGCGGCCTGGTCGGGCCCAACGGCGCGGGCAAAACGAGCATCTTCCGTCTGATCATGGGCGAGGAGGAGTTCGACGCCGGAGAGATTACGAAGGCGCGCAATATCGTTTGCGGCTATTTTTCTCAGGACGTCGGCGCGATGTCCGGCCGCTCGGCGCTTCAGGAGGTGATGTCCGCCTCCGAAGCGGTGATGGCGCTCGGCCGTCAGATCTGGGAGATGGAAGCGGCCATGTGCGAACCGATGGAAGAGGATGCGATGGCGGACCTGCTGGAGCGCTACGGCAATATTCAGGCCGAGTTCGAGCATCGCGGCGGCTATGATCTGGAAAGCCGGGCACAGGTTATCCTGACCGGCCTCGGGATCGGGTCGGATGAATATCACCACCCGGTGGAAGCCTTCAGCGGTGGCTGGAAAATGCGCATCGCGCTGGCCAAAATCCTGTCGATCAATCCCGACGTGCTGCTGCTGGATGAACCGACCAACCACCTGGATGTGGAATCGATCATCTGGCTCGAGGAGTGGCTCTCCGGTTCATTCAAGGGGGCCCTTCTGATGACGAGCCATGATCGCGAATTCATGAACCGGGTTGTGACCCGCATTGTCGAGGTTGCGAACCGCACGATCACCACCTACAGCGGCAACTACGACTTCTACCTGCGGGAACGGGAGGTCCGGCGTGAGCAACTGCTGGCCAGCCACCGCCGCCAGCAAGAGATGCTCGCCAAGGAAGAGGAGTTCATCGCCCGTTTCGCGGCGCGCGCGTCGCACGCCTCCCAGGTGCAGTCGCGGGTCAAGAAGATTGCCAAGATCGAGCGCATCGAGATTCCGGCCGAACAGCGCTCCTTCAGGTTCAACTTTGCCGACCCGCCGCGCAGCGGCGACGACGTGATCCGTCTCGACAACCTCGGCAAGGTCTGGTCGCTTCCCGATGGGAGGGAGAAGTCCGTGTTCGGCGGGATCACCGGGATGATCCGGCGTCAGGAAAAGATCGCCGTGGTCGGCGTCAACGGCGCCGGAAAATCAACCTTCCTGAAGGTGCTGGCGGGCCAGGCCGAGCCGACGACCGGCAGTCTGACCCTGGGAGCGAACGTCTATCCCGGCTATTTTTCGCAGCATGCGATGGATATTCTCGACCCCCGGAAGAGCGTGCTGGATACCGTGCAGGATGCCATGCCGGAGGCCCATCTCGGCACGCTGCGCAACCTCTGCGCCGCCTTTCTGTTTCAGGGGGATGATATCTACAAGCGGATCGAAAACCTCTCCGGCGGTGAAAAGAGCCGGGTGGTTCTGGCAACGATGCTGGTGCGGCCGATCAACCTGCTGATCCTCGATGAACCGACCAACCATCTCGATATCCAGTCCCGCGAAACACTGCTGACCGCCCTGCAGAATTTTTCGGGCACGGTGGTGCTTGTCAGCCACGACCGCCACTTCCTCAGATGCCTCGTCAACCGCGTCTTTGAAATCGACCATGGCCGGATGCGCACCTATAACGGCCATTACGATTACTACCTGGAGACCTCGGGCCGCGAGCACCGCGCAGCCTGAAGCCTCAAATTGAAAATCCGAAAAAGGGGACGGTTTCATTTAACACGGGAGCTCTTCGAGACGGTGGACGCCCTCTCCGGAAAATACGGCAAGCACGCCCTCCACTTCGGCGCCTCTCACGCAATCGAGGTCAAGGTCAAGGGCCGACGGGGAATGTTCACCGTCCTCGAACAGGCGCAGCTCTACGGCGAGACGGGCGTCCGTCTGACAAATACAATTTGATGTAACATCTTCTGATTTTCTGGTATGTGCTGAATCAGCTTAGGCCGACAAGATGCGGGAAAAGGGTCTTATCCGGAGATCATATAATGCGAGGTGGCGCGGACGCTACGCGCCGCGTCATCGACGCTGCGGATTGCCATCCGCAACGTCATTGGGCAAGAAGCGGGAGCCGAATATTTATATTAAACGATTACCTTGATGGAGGAATACAGCATGTCAGACAATTTTGAAAATGTCACCATCGTCAAGAAGGCCAACGTCTATTTCGACGGGAAAGTTACAAGCCGCACTGTCCTGTTCGCCGACGGCACGCGCAAGACACTCGGCTTCATGATGCCGGGCGAATATGAATTCGGCACCGGATCTCGCGAGATCATGGAAATGCTCAACGGCGAAATGGATGTGCTCCTGCCGGGGCAAGAAAACTGGCAGACCTTCAAGACCGGTCAATCCTTTGAAGTGCCACCCGACTCCTCCTTCAAACTGAAACTCAAGGGAGCCGTGGATTATTGCTGTTCATACGGATAGCAGGCGGGAACCACCGGAACGGGGGAAGCCGCATCATGCCGCCCTCACGAAGAGGATCTCTTCCGCGATTTCGGCTTTGAGCAGCGTGCACAGATCCTGACGATTCAGTTTCGGATTTCGACGCGGCGGATCTTACCGCTGATCGTTTTCGGAAGCTCATCGACGAACACGATGATCCGCGGATATTTGTAGGGGGCGGTCACGGATTTAACGTGATCCTGCAATTCCTTCACCAGCGCGTCGGAGGGAACATAGCCGCGGGCCAGGATGATTGAGGCTTTAACGACCTGGCCGCGAATCGGGTCCGGAGCGGCGGTGACGGCGCATTCGAGAACCGCCTTATGCGTCTGAAGCGCGCTTTCGACCTCGAAGGGCCCGATCCGGTAACCGGAACACTTGATGACATCATCGGAACGGCCGACAAACCAATAGAAACCGTCTTCGTCCCGCCAGGCCACATCCCCCGTCTCATAGTACCCGTCATGCATGACGCGCCGCGTGGCCGCTTCGTCGCGATAGTAGCCGCGGAACAGGCCGATCGGCCGAGCCTCCTCCAGGCCTGTGATGACCACGTTGCCTTCTTTCCCCGGGGAACAGGAGTTCCCGTTGTCGTCGATGATATCGAGGTTGTAGAGAGGCGCAGGCTTACCCATCGACCCCGGGCGGGGCTCATCCCAGGGAAAGCTCGCGCACATCACCGTTCCTTCCGTCTGGCCGAAGCCCTCGAGGATCGGGAGGCCGGTGGCCTCCTTGAAACGGTCGAACACCTCGGCCTGCAAAGGCTCGCCGGCGGTCAAGGCGACGCGCAGCGAGGAGAGGTCATAGGCCGACAGCTCCTCCTGGATCATGAAGCGGTAGATCGTGGGCGGAGCGCAGAACGAGGTCACGCCGTATTGCGCGATCTTCTGCAGGAGACGCGCGGCGACGAAGCGGTCCATGTCGTAGACGAAATTGGCAGTGCCGATGATCCACTGGCCGTATAGTTTGCCCCAGCCGCATTTGGCCCAGCCGGTATCGGCCACGCTGATGTGCAGGTCGTCGGGAGTCAGCTGCTGCCAATAATGGGCCGTCACGATATGCCCCAGGGGGTGCATGAAATCATGCAGCACCATTTTGGGCATGCCCGTGGTGCCGGACGTAAAATAGAGGACCATCGGATCATCGCCGCCGGCTGCGGAAGGAGCGTCGCGGAAAGCGGCGGCCTCCGCATCGGAAACGGACGCGATGGCGGCGTTCATGTCGATCCAGCCGGAGGGCGGGGTAAAAACCGGTTCCGCCGCTTCCGCTTTCGGGTCCGGGCGGA
>JAHFBU010000123.1 GCA_023249795.1 Syntrophaceae bacterium | reverse complement strand
GAAGATCTTCACGCCGCTCGGCACGGCGACAAGGAAGGAGACGAAGGAGAAGATCACCCGGGCCGTGTCGCTCATCCCGCTGGTGAACATGTGGTGGCCCCAGACGGCATAGCCGACGATGGCGATTCCCAGCGCCGAGATGCAGATGGCGACGTAGCCGAACAGGCTTCTTTGCGAAAAGACGGGGATGATTTCGCTGATGATTCCCATGGCCGGCAGGACCATGATGTAGACGGCGGGGTGGGAATACATCCAGAAGAGATGTTGGTAAAGGATCGGATCCCCTCCCTTGGCGGGGTCAAAAAAACCGACACCGAAGAACCGTCCCAGGACAATGAAGAGAAGGGTGATCGCCAAAACGGGTGTGGCGAGCATCTGCACCCAGCCTGTTGCATAGAGCGTCCAGGGAAACGCTGGCATTCGAAACCACCGCATCCCCGGCGCCCGCATCCGGTGAATGGTCACGACGAAGTTCAGACCCGTCAGAATGGACGAAAAACCCAGGAGAAAAACCCCGAGAACCGCCGTCGAGATGTTGGCCGACGTCCGAATGCTATAGGGGGCGTAAAAAGTCCAGCCGGTGTCGGGGGGGAGGCCATGCAGGAAGAGGGCGAGGAAGATAACGGCCGCCCCGCTTACGTAAAGCCACCAGGACAAACGGTTGATCTTCGGAAAAGCCACATCCTGCGCTCCGATCATGATGGGCAGGAAGATGTTCCCGAAGGCGACCGGGATTCCGGGAATGATAAAGAGAAATATCTGAATAATGCCGTGGAGTGTAAAAAGTTCGTTATAGGTCTGCTGGTTTACAAGCCATCCCGGAGAGAGCAGACTGAGGCGGATCATGAAGCCCAGCACGACGCCCACGCAGAAGAAGCTGAGAATCGCCACCAGATACATGACGCCGATACGCTTGTGATCGGTGGACATCATCCACTCCGCGACGACCCAGCGGTGCGTACCGGTCCTTTCGAAGAAGGCGGCATTCGGAGAAGCTTCACCGTTCGAGATCATATTCTTTGCCCCTTCGATATTTTCGTGTCGAGATCTGAAGGTAGATGAAGAAACCGACCAGGGCCAGAATGCTGACGAGGCCGATCACGGCGATGAATCGGAAGAAATTGCTCTGCCCCGGCGGTTCATGGGCAAAGCAGTAGAGCAGAGCCCTCCTGAATCCGGTTACCGTCCTTCCCTGAGCGGCCTCGGTGAGTGCCGCGGTCAGATCGAAGGTGGAAAAGGCAATGGGGTATTCGGCGCCGTAATCGTATTTTGTCACCTGGAGGTACTTCGAGATCTTTCCTTGGGGCGAGAGGAAGATCAGGACGACCGGATGGTTGAATCCATGTATCTCCTTCCGGAAGGTAAATCCTACGGATTGGGTCAATCGCGAGATGTTTTCCCGATTACCGGTCAGAAAATGCCATCCCGATGCAGGGAAAGAGGAGCCGGCGGCCGCGATATAGTTCTTCCTGGTGTTCCGCGCCATGTCCGGGGTGTCCGTCTCGTCGAAACTGACGGTGAGCACGCGGTAATCGTTTCCCGCCGTCAGGGTCAGTCTCGGGAGGGCCTGAGCAAGGCCGCCCAGCATGAGGGGACAGATGTGCTCGCAACTGTAATAGACGAGGGTCAGGATCACCGGTTTTCCGAGAAGATCCCCCATCTTGATATACGCCCCCGTTTCATCCCGGAAGACGAGATCCGTGGGCAGGAGCTGCCCCGTCTTCTCTTCGATGCCGATCGCTCCGGTCTTGCCGTCGCCGGTGTCGAACGTCTCGTGACTCAGCCCCGTTCCGGCGCAAAAAAGTATCAGGAAACAAAGGGGCCATATGGCTCTTCTCATTCGCCCGCCTCTTTCCCCTTCCGCTTGCCGAGCCGGTTAAACCACCACCATCCCCACAGATTGATTACGATCAACGAAAACGCGAAGGCCGCAATGATAAAGAATAGATCCGGATCGATCCCGGGGTGATGGATCGTCGCCCGGTTCACGCCGTTAAGATTGAGGATATAAGCCTCAATATCCGCTATCTGCTGCTGCGTGAGGGAATGGGTGTCGCCGAAGGGCGGCATGCTGAGGCGGGGATTCGGTCCCTCCGGGCGCGAGCCGTGCTGGAGGAAGAGGTCGATCTGGCCGACGAAGGTCTTGGGGTCGGGACTGAATAGATCCCGGTTAATCGGGTTCAACGGGGGAACCTTGCCGTGCGTTGAACCGGGATTTGAGACCATTTCCGTTCCTCGGGGACCGTGGCATGAAGCGCAGCTATCCTCGAAGAGAACGGCGCCGTGATCGGGGCTGCCTATAATCGTTACGGCTATGCCCGGCTCCCCATGCGGACCTGTGACGGCAGGGGCGCTCTGCGTCTGTCCGCCCGCGGCTGCCGAAGGCGCGAGCCCGGTGGAAGCGGGGGCGGGTGCTTCTTCTTTGAGGCCCAGCAGGAAAGCGACAAGTTGTCCTATCTGTTCCTTACTGAGCGCCGCAAAGGAAGGCATCTCCGAAGAGGGGTTGTGGGCCTTCGGGTTGTGGAGCTGATCTGCCAGCCACTGCCCGGAGCGGCCTTTGGTTCCCTCTCCGGAAAGATCCGGACCGAACGTTCCCCCAATTCCCCCGATGCTGTGGCAGGCAGCGCACTCCTGAGACTTGAACAGGCCGCTTCCCGCTTTTTCATCGGCAGAGGGAGAGAGAGCCGCCGAAGTCGAGGGGGTCGATTGCGAAGTTTGCGGCGCCGCGAATCCCTCGGGCTGGCTGTAGGCGCCTGCCAGCGTGAGGGTAATGAACAGCGTCACGGCGATGACCCAGCCCGCCATGGCCGCGGGTCGCTTGCGGGGGCGGCGCTCGACGCTGTCGTCAACGAACGGGGGCAGAAGGAGCACTATGGTGCCGATGAGCGGGATTCCCAGAGTAGCGATGACCTCAAGCTTTCCGGGAAAATATTTTAGCGCCTGATAGAGAAAAAGGAAGTTCCATTCCGGTTTGGGTATGTAGGAGGCATCCAGAGGATCGGCCATCCCGGCAAAGGGGGGAGGAGCATAGATGGAAAGGGCAACCAAAAGAAGGATCACGAAGGCCGAGAAGAGGCCATCCTTGAAGACCTGGTCCGGCCAGAAAGGTCCTGTATTCTTCCGCTGTCCGTCGTCCCAGGGGCCCGCGTTACCGACCTTCCTCAGGGCGACCAGGTGAACCGCTGCAAGGGTGAGCAGAAGGCCGGAAGCAACGGCGACATGAAGAACAAAAAAGCGGGAGAGCGTCAGTTGGCCGATGACACCGCCTCCGAGCATAATGCGTTTGAGGGTCTCGCCGACGACGGGGATGGTACCGGCGGCGCTCGAAGCCACCTCCACCAGCCAGTAACTTCGCTTGTCCCAGGGGAGCGCCCCGCCGGTCAGGCTCATGGCCATTGTCAGAAGAAACAGAAAGACGCCGGTGATCCACTGAAGCTCATGAGGCCGCTTGTATGCCCCCCAGATATAAACCTGGGATAAATGGAGCATCACGCAGACGACCATGGCATTGGCCCCCCAATAGTGGAGCCCGTGCACCAGCCATCCGAAAGGCACTTCCGTGCGCAGGTAATTGAGACTGTTGTATCCCTGACCGAGGGTCGGCACGTAGTAGAAGAGCTGCCAGATGCCCGTCACGACCTGCAGCATAAATAGGATCAGGGCGGCGCTGCCGAACACATAGGCGTAGGAGCTGCCCCCGGACATCTCCTCCTCAAGCGCGAGGCGGGCGAACGGGGAAAGGGGCCATCTTTCGTTGATCCAGCGAAGCAGACCTGAGCGCATCGATTGCCTCCTATGCGGGAACTTTATCCGAGGTGCCGCTCCGGAACTGCTTCCACTCGACAAATAGCCGGCCGTTTTCGATTCGCGTCGGCAGCGTGTCGAGGCGGCGGGGGGCAGGGCCGCCGAGGACCGTGCCGTCGGCTGCGTATATGCTCCCGTGACAGGGGCACTCAAAATGGCCGCTCGCGGGATTCCAGTTAAATTGGCAACCGAGATGGGTGCAGATGGGGGAGAGGACCGTCACATCGGCGTTGCTGTGTTTGACGGCCCAGAGGTGGCGAATCACCGGTTCCCTTACATAGGCGTCCACGTTATTATCGACAACCTTCAGATTTACGGGCTGGCCGATGGGCAAGGCCCCGACATCGCCAACGGTGATCCAGTTTGTCTTCGCGGTCCTGAAGGACGATCCGATGATGGATCCAATGAGGGGTATTCCGACGATCATCCCGCTGAAAGAGACCAGGATTCCCGTCGCCCATATCAAGAATCGCCGGCGCCCGCTCCCGTTATCATCGTCTGTGACTATACCCGTTTCTTCCACAAGCCCTCCTTGCGATGATTAGGCAAACCTTCGGCAACAAACGCCTGCAACCGATAAACTGTTTGTAAGTTTCTAATTTGTGACACGACGCAAAACAATGAGGGTTGATTAAGCACCTAATGGTAGGTCAAACCTATATGCCTTCTTTCTCATCTGACTTTTCTTCCACGGATTCCGCTCCAGGCGATCCCATCGGCAAGTGTGGCCACCATCAAGATTACAATTTTGTTGACAGACGGGGTTGTCATCCCTATGGTACTTCAACGCAATCGCAAAAGTCTCCCATCATTAATGGACGGAGGAACACCCATGAAACAGCTTGAAAAGTACGCGGATCACGCCTACGCCCTGCTGCGTATCGTGACGGGATTTATGTTCTTGTTCCATGGTTCCCAGAAGATCCTGGGGGTGTTGTCCGAGTTTCAACCGCCGGTGGGATCGCAGCTATGGTTCGGCGGCATCATCGAGCTGATCGGAGGAATGATGGTGATGCTGGGGTTTCAAACCCGAGCGGCGGCTTTTCTCTGCAGCGGCACGATGGCCGTCGCCTATCTCCAGTTCCATTGGAAGGTCCAAATCGGTCCCGAGTTCTTTCCGGCAATCAACAAGGGCGAGTTGGCCCTTCTTTTCAGCTTCGTTTTTCTCCTCATCGCCTGCCGGGGCGGGGTCAAGTGGTGCCTGGACAAACTGGATTAGTTTGACAGGCAGTGCGGCGTCAGCAGTTTTCGGACATCGTGGATGACCACCGGTGGTTATTTCCGGGAACGGTCCTCTCCGCGCAGCCTAAGAGATATGGTTCTTGCCGCCATGCCCCCTTCGCTCAATCTTCGTAGCCGCCGCTGCCGACCTTCCCGCGGAATATCCGATTCTTGTAGCCGATATAGACGAGAATCAACGGAAGGAGAATGACGATTACCGCGAGCATGAAGATCAGGGTCCCCGGCGAGGAGACGGCGGCGTTTTGGATGGTCACCATGTTCGGGATGATGTAGGGATAGAAACCGACCGAGATGCCGGTGAACGAACAGAAGACCATGATGGCGTTCCAGCGAAACGGTGCATGCTCCGATCTTCGGCGGAGGGCGATCAGATACATGCCGAACGCGAACAGGGCCAGCAGAGGGAAAAGGGCGACGTAAGCCAGATCGGGCATGACCAGCCATTTCCGGGCCATATAGGGATGGCGCGCGATGGTCCAGCCGTAAATCGCAAGCGAGATCAGAAGGGTTGAGACGGCGGCGGCCAGGGATTGCGTCATGCCGCTCTCCCGGATTTCTCCGTCTGTTTTCAGAATGAGGTAGTTTGCCCCCAGCATGATGTAGCCGGAGATCACCCCAAGCGTAAAGAGAACGGAATAGGGATGAAACCAGCTCCAGACGGTTCCGGTGAAGGTGTGCCCGTCCATCGGGATGCCGTAGAAGAT
>JAHFBU010000122.1 GCA_023249795.1 Syntrophaceae bacterium | reverse complement strand
TTGCCGCATTGACGGTAATGCCGCCGGGAACCAGCGTTGCAGCGTAAACAGGAAAATCGGTGGAGGTGTATTTCCCGGTGTTGTCGGGATCCGTCGTCCCCACAAGGACAGGAAGATGGGCGGGGGCGGTATATCCGGCGCTGGCATTCTGAACGATCGTATCAAGAACATTGATGGGATACGTTCCGTCGCCACCCTTGATCTTGAACCTGGCATTGAAGAGAACAAGGTTGGTTCCGGTCAGGGCCTGGGCCGTGGCCGCGGCGACCATGACCCGCCCGGTGGCGGCGGCCGGCGTTCCGATCTTTTCATCATTGACCTGGAAAAACAGATCGGCTTTGATCTCATCCGTGGTGTAACTGGCATTCGAACCATCGGTAATGACCTTACCGACCTGCTCCAGCCTCACGAACTCAAAAATGGTCGACGGATAGGCCAGGGTAAAGGCTACGCCGCCGACGCCGGTCGGGTTGTCGATCGTAATTGGTATGGATACTTCCGCATCGATTGCTCCGCTGGCCGCGCCTGCCGTCAGGGTCTTGGCCGCCGCCTGGCCGCTGATCAGAAACAGGGCGGCAAGCAGTATTGTGAAAAGTACCGATATTCTTTTTATGTGGCTCATTGTAGTCCTCCTTCAAACCGGCGGGGAAGATCACCAGGGTTATTCCCTATGGTTGTCCTGTCACTTCCCCAAGCTGATTAATTCGTTTCAATGACTCTATCTTGCTGATATTCGCCCGCTTCGCGGCGTGAAATTTGGCGATCTCATCCGCGTAGATCATGGTGAGTGATTTCTTCAACTCCGGATCCCCGGCAGAGTCCAGCCGCTTTTGCAGAAGCATGAGCTCCTGATACTGGGCGGCCTCCTGACTTTCAAGCTGAACCTGAAGGGCAAACCACGGCTTGCTGAGCGTTTCCGCGGGATTGTTCGCCGGGTTGGGAACCGTCTGGGAAGGCACAAGAAGCCCATCCTTTTCCAATCCCCCGTGGGTGATCACCTCTCCGCCGGAAGAGACCATGACCGTGACGGTTTCGCCGCGGCGGTTTTTCTCTTCATAGACGGCCGTCCGTCCACCGCTGAAAAGGGGAACCATCTCCGTGCCCTGCTGCCCCTCGGGATAGATCTTCAGGGCGGCCATACGGAAGGTATCCCCCTCCTTGATGTAGATGGCCGCGTAGTTGTAACCGCGCAGGATGCGCCGGATGGCCTCCTCGATGGGTTCGCCCACGAACTGCAGGGTGATCCTTTCCCCTCCCGTCTGGAAACCGCGGGCGACGAGGACATCCACGCCGGCCGTTCGGGCAAGCGTTTCGAGGATCTCGCCGACGGTTGCGTTTTGGACCTCCAGGGTCAGATTCCCCCCGTCGAACGTCGGTCCCGGTTTCACCACGGCCCCGGCGGGCGATATAACAAACATCAACGCTGCCGCAATAAGTGCGGCCGTTGAGACGATCTTCAGGTGTTTTCGGGTTCTGTTCGTGGTCATGGTCCTGGTCCGTTCAACGGGAAAGGGGCCGCCCGCCTGTTCGGCGGCGGTCCGGGGCTGTCGGTTTCAAGCCTGTCGGGATATCATCAAAACCCCGGCGGCTTGGCCGACCACCATCAGGCCAGGTCGGCATTCGGAGGGGGATCGAGAGGCATCAGCGCCGGAGAGTTGTAGGGGAGTGACCGGTCCGCGGCACAGAGGGCCGCGGGAGGAAACGCCCCGAATTGATAGTCGGAAGCGGTCATCAATACGGGCATGGCGAAGCCGCCTGCCTGTTGGCCCGGGTCCCGGCCGGTCCGGATGGTTGTTTTCAGGCCGGCTGCGACGGAAAGGGAGTTCAGTGTGCTTTCCATCCCATCGCGGAAAGCGGCTCTGTCAGCCGCGGCCCGATCCACAAGCTGCCGGATGGAGACGATCGCATCCGTCAGGCCGACCTTGCCGTCCCGGTTCACGTCGGCGGAATCGTAAAGGGGCAACCCCGTGGCGAGAATCGCCAAGACAAGCAAGATATGGATGATGCTTCTAAACGCCCGCATGGTTTTTGGGTTCCTGATATAAACTTTCAACACCTTGAAAAACCTTTGTTACTTTGAGAGGATCATAAGCTCCTTTGGACCAAAAAGTCAAAAGGTTTTTTGCGGTTTTCTCAACACCGATACTGACGATCTCGCAAAAAGTCGGATCATGCCATTTTATCGTTCCCGCCCCGCGTCAGACACGGGGCAGGAGCGGTCGTTTGAACTTTTTTTCAGGCCGTCATTGCTACCGCAAGCCGGCCACGGACTGCAGGATGTAGATCGCCTCCGCCAGGCCGATCCTGCCATCCCCATTGACATCCGCATCGACATAAACCGCCGGCGGAGGAGCGATCCCGATTGCGACCTTCAGCGCCAGAATGGCGTCGGCCAGGGTCACCCCGCCGTCATGGTTCACGTCCCCCGCATAGAGGCCGGCCGTCCCCGTGATCCTTCCCTCACTGATCCCTCCGGCATGGGTGAGGAATTTCCGCTGCGGGAAGATATAGCCGCTTTTCGTTGCCGTGATCGTGACGACGTCTCCCTCGTCCACACCCATGACGTAGAACCGGCCGTTCCCGTAGGTCGCCGTACCGCCAAAGGTATCGGTTTCGTTCCGATAGCTCACGGTGTAGATTACATCCGGGTGGAGCATGCTCTGCGCCGTGACTACGGCGCCGGCGATGTAATTACCGGATAGATCGACGACGCGGGTGGCGATCGCCCCCTTGGCGGCGAAGTTCACGGGCCATGAGGCCGTGTCCGCCTGCGTGTAGAGGAGATACGGCGCGGCGCCTTCAAAGTTGATCAAGGAATTCAGGATGGCGCTGTAGATGGGTCGGAACCCATCCTTTGCCATCTTGATCACAAACTGGCTCCCCTGGGGTGAGCCTGCCAGGGTAAAGTTGCCGGACGCATTCGAGGTCGCGGACGGCGTGGGATTCGGGTTCCCGGCAAGGGTGGCGGAAACCCCCTGCACGGGTGCGGCGCCGGCGAAGGCCTGCACCTGCCCCGTAAAGCTGATCCCCGTGGCGCCGTTATAGGTGAACGCCCCCTCGGCAAACGAGGCGTTCTGGTTCACGTCACTCACAACGGCAAAAAAGGTATAGTGGTGCCCCTGAATCAGCGGATTGCCGTCATAGATGGTCCATGTCTGGGTCGGGGGGATATTGTATCTGCTCCAGCCCGACGGTTGGTCGTTGTCTTGGAGTTCCACGGCATATTCCACCGCCCCGGAGACCCCCTTCCACGTGAAGATAACGGGACCGCCCGCCTGCCCGGCAGGGGAGAGGTTTGAGGCAAACCCCTGCACCCCGCCCTGGATCTGGAGGTTCTCATAGAGATAAGCCGTCGCGCCTTCATACACGGTGATCGTGTAGGTGAGGGGCGTTGCGGGGGGGTCGGTTCCCAGATAAACGCGATCGTTGGGGCGGTTTTCGTCGTACCACCATCCACCTTCGTGTTGCTTCAGGTTGATCTCGTTCGCGATCCCCGACCCTTCGACGGTAACCGCGGTGATACCCGAACGGCTGTCCACACTGAAGTAGGAATAGTAGCCGTCTTTCCAGTGCTGCGACAAGACCTTGACGTGGTGGCGCTTCTGATCGCCGTAGAGGAGCCAGGAGCTGCCGATCTTTTTGAAGGTGAGGATACCCTGATCCACCTCCTGCTGTCCTCCGACGGTGAAGGTCCAGGTAACCGGCACGGTGGCCGTGTCTCCCACAATCGAGATCGCCCCGAGCACATAAGCCATCTGCCCACCGTTGTTGATGAGATCCTGGACGTTGGACTGGAAGATCGCTCTCGTTTGCCCGTCGTCCAGATAATCGGCGGCAATATAGTTCATGAACGCCGTTATATTACCCGCATTGACATACCCGATGGCAGTAGCAAATCCGCTCCGGATCGCCTGCTCGTCGGCCGTGGGAGTCTGACCTGAACCCTGGATCCCACCCTGGCTGATCCCGCCGGCATAGGTGTGGTAGGTCCGGGGGTTGAACGACCAGCCCGCCTTCGACGCCGCCACCGTGACCACATCCCCCGGCAGGACGTTGCGGATGATGTACCGGCCCGAGTCGGCCGCCGTGGCCGTCAGGGCCGTGCAGGCGTCGTCATAGCATACCGTGTAGGCCTGACCGAACTGGCTCGTTGCCGAAATCACCGCCCCGCCGACGTAGTTCCCCGCTTGGTCCCGAACCCGCGCCCGGATGATCCCCTTGCCCGCATCGATCAACCAGGTGGAAAGCTGGTTGGCGGGGAACAAGTTGAACGCCTGATCCACGGTGGTCGGGATGGACGCCGTGTAGGGACCCATGTCCGCGGAGTAGGTTGGCGTGTAGCCGTCCTTTGTGAATTTCAGGTGAAACGGCGTTCCCGCCGGAAGGTTCCCCAAAACATACGACCCGTCGGTTGTGCTGGAGATTGTCGTGTTCGCCGGGTTTGCTCCCGCCTGTTCAATCAGAACTCCCGGGGCCGGCAGGGTATTTTGATCCCTGTCCTTGACATAGCCGCTGAAGGAGATCGTCGGCAAGGGGGCTCCGAAGAAGGATGCCTCGCTGATGGCGCCGTCCCGGACGGTCAGCCAGCGGGAAGGCTGGGCGAAGGTCCATCCGGCCAGTGAGGCCGTGATCTGGAGGGTGATACCGGCGGGAACATTGAGGACAACGAAGATGCCGCTTGTCGAGGTCGCCGCGCCGCCGAAGCTGACGCCGTCCGACTGGAGATAGGTCACGGGGTAGGTTGTTGACGGATTGGCAGAATCGACCGCCGTCACCGTCGCCCCGCTCAAATATACGGTCGGGTTGTCGAGCCGGCTCATCCGGCCCAAAATAGCCCCTTTTCCGGAAGCGACCCCCCAGGCGTTGAGTTGACCCGCCGGAAAGAGGCCGTACGGCAAGAGGGTCTGAATATTTCCCGTATTGTTGAAGATTTCGCTATAGACCGGCGTGAACCCGGTCTTCGAGATCTTCAAATCGAAGTTCTGAGCCTGGGGAATGCCTGCCATCTCAAAATTGCCGGAACCATCCGTATTCACGGGGGTAAGGGAGGAATTCCCATTGTACTCCACCACCGCCCCGCTGACGGGGATGGTGGGGTTGAGCGCCGCCACCTTGACGGAACCGTTGAAGGTGAGGACCGGGACAGGTGCGACAGGCAGCGCGAAGAAGAAGACGTTGCTCACAGTCTGCCCGGCAGTGAACGTTACAGGCTGGGCAGCGCTCACATTTGTCGCGTTGGGCCACCACTGCGGCTCTGCATTATTTAAATAGGGGTTAAACTTGGGGGAGAAGCGAATTTTATAGGTTCCCGGCGTGATTCCTCCTACCTTTATGAGAGATCCGTCTTCCCGACGCAAGAGAGAAACCGTCCTAGTCAATTTGGGAGTAGCGATGTTCCCCGGCTCATAGAATTCTACATCGACCGAGTCCACCTGACCTATGAGGGACGCAGCGAGACTTTTCATCGCAAAGTTCAGGCCAGCGAATGAAGCGTCATTATACGTGGTCAAGGGGATAGCGGCCCTTGACGTCCCGGAGTATCCACTTCGGGCGGCTTCTGCATAAAAGATCAGAGTTCCAATATCCGTGGGCTGGTTGACAAGCGTGATTGAGTCGGTCAGAGGGTTAACCGACTTAACATCCTCTGAATACGCCAAGTTCCAGTAGTTGTATGCATATTCGGAACCTCTGCTTACATTATAATCCCCCGTACCCCAGCTGGCATAGAAAGTGATCGGGTCTGTCCTGTTATTCGAAAC
>JAHFBU010000121.1 GCA_023249795.1 Syntrophaceae bacterium | reverse complement strand
CCTACACGGAGGCGCTTCTTTCAGCCGTGCCGGTACCGGACCCGATGCGGGCTCGAAAGCAGATTATCCTTGAAGGCGATGTCCCCAGCCCGATCAACCCGCCTTCGGGCTGCCGTTTCCGGACCCGCTGCCCCTATGTCCGTCCTGTCTGTGCCGAGCGGGAGCCGCTTCTGATGGAACTGGAGAAGGGACATGAGGCGGCCTGCCACATGCGCGATGAGACCCTGGGTGCATACTGGAGGCAATAGCCCCCGGATGAAAAGGAGATGAACGGATGATGTCCATGGAGAGGATTGCGGAGGCGTTGCAGGACGGCAACTCTGTCGAGGTGGCCAGACTGACGGAGGAAGCGCTGATTCAGGGCATTTCTCCGGCGGTGATTCTCCGCCAGGGGCTGGTTGCGGGAATGGATGTCGTGGGAGAGAAATTTCGCCGTGATGAGTTTTTCATGCCTGAGGTGCTTGTTGCGGCAAAGGCCATGAAGGCGGCCATGCTGGTTCTGCGACCCCGGCTCATTGAGACGGGAGCCCGTTCGGAAGGCACCGTCGTGATCGGCACCATCCAGGGCGACCTCCACGATATCGGCAAGAACCTTGTGGGCATGTTTATGGAAGGCGCGGCCTATCGGGTGGCCGATCTGGGAGTGGATGTATCTCCGGAACGATTCGTCGAGGCGGTCAGAACCCTCCAGCCACGCATCGTCTGCCTTTCGTCGCTGCTGACGACGACCATGTCCCGGATGAGAGATGTTATCGATGCGCTCTCGCAGGCGGGCCTGCGGGACAGCGTAAAAGTGCTGGTCGGCGGAGCGCCGGTGACGGAAGAATTCTGCCGGGATATCGGGGCAGACGGCTATTCACCCGATGCGGCGGGCGCAGTGGAAAAAGCCCGTACCCTGAGATCCTGAATCGTCTGCAATCCGCTTCTCCGACCTTCATGGAGGGGGACCTCCCGCATTTCCGGCTTGCCAATCTCACGTTCGCCTTTGCACAAAAGAATTGCATGGAAACGCTGGACAAGGCGCCCGGAAGCATGTAAGATCCGGCGCAAATTGCTCCTGCCTGTTTCAGCGGCGGCGGGAAGAGGCTAAGGGGTCCGGTCTCCATGGCCGGCCAACCGTGCTAAGGGAAGATCGGCATGGTGATAAGCTCCGCCGTTGGACCGTTTCAACCCGTGTAGAGGGATTATGTACGTCCGTTTCTGGGGAACGCGCGGCTCGCTGCCCGCGTCGGCAACAACGCGACAGATTCGGGAGAAAATCTCCCGCGCCATCCGATTATTCCGGTCGCGGAATCCCGCGGATGAGGAGATCGATGCCTTTATCGACCGGGAGCTTCCCTTCGCTGTCCGGGGGAGCTACGGGGGGAATACCCCCTGTGTCGAAATCGGCGGGGGCGAGGAGCTCGTTCTCTGCGATGCGGGAACGGGCATCCGGGATTTCGGCAATGCCTTTCTGCTATCCGAAAAGGGCGGAGCTCCCGCCGTTTTTCATATCTTCCTGTCACACCTCCACTGGGACCACATCCAGGGTTTCCCGTTCTTCACCCCGGCCTTTCTTCCCGGCAACGAGATCCATATCTACGGCGGTCATACGGAGATCGAACAGGCGTTTGACCGCCAGCAGGCCGCCCCCTTCTTTCCGGTTCCCTTCCGCTCCCTCGGGGCAAAGATCGCTTTTCACGCCCTCGATACGGAACAGCCTCGCAGAATCGCCGGATTCGACGTCAGCATGTTCGGCCAGAGACATCCCGGGGGGTCCTATGGCTTCAGCTTCGTCCGGGAGGGGAAGAAGGTCGTCTATTCGACCGATATGGAGCACAGCGCAGAGGCAGGGGAAGAGGATTATTCCTTTATCGCCCTCTTCCGCGATGCGGACCTGCTTATCTTCGATGCCCAGTATCCCATGGAGGACGCCACGGGCCCGAAGGAAAACTGGGGCCATTCCAGCAACCTCCTCGGCGTCGAACTCGCCGTTCGCGCAGGGGTCAAGCGTCTCTGCCTCTTCCACAGCGAACCGACCTGGGAGGATGAGGCCCTGGACCGGTTCCTTGCCGAAACCCGCGCTTATTTGAAGAGCCATGCCCCCTCCTCGCCGCTCCTGATCGATCTTGCGTATGACGGCATGGAGATTACGCTGTGAATGACAGGAAACTGTTCCTGTTCGATTTTGACGGCGTTCTCGCGGATTCTCTTGATCTCTATTCGGAAGCAGTGGCACGCTGCCTGGAGCGGATCGGAACCCCCATCGTAAAGAACAAAGAAGACTATCTGGCGCTCTTCGACGGCAATTTCTACGAATCGATGGCGGCCCGCGGGGTGGATCTTGAGGCATTTACCCTTGCGGCGATGGAGATCCTTCCGCGGATGGATTACGATGCCATGCGGCCCTTCGACGGCCTTATCCCCGTGCTCACATCCCTGAAGAAGGACCATCTTCTCTCCGTCATCTCCTCCAACGGATCGCAGACCATCAAACAGATGATTGAACGGTTCGGATTCGATCCCTATTTTGCGGAGATCCTCGGCTCCGATTTCCTCTTCAGCAAGAAGGGGAAGATCGACCACGCCCTCGCGAAGTACGGCACTCCCCCGGAGCGAACCTTCTACATCGGCGACACCGTGGGGGACATTGTTGAGGCCCGCGCCGCGGGCGTCCGGACGGTGGCCGTCACCTGGGGCTGGCACAGCCGGGAGAGGCTCGCCGCCGCCCATCCCGATTTTCTGGTCGATACGCCGGAGAGTCTGCTTGAAATGGGGTCAGGTCTTGGGATTTGAATTGAAAAGCAATGTATGCTATTAAAAAAACATGGCCAGACCATTACGCATAGAATACAGTGGCGCCGTTTATCACATTACCACCCGTGGTAATGAGCGGAGACGCGTTTTTTATTCTGATCATGACTTCAATCTTTTCCTGACGATTCTTCACAAAGTCACGGAGCGTTTTCACTGGCTTTGTCATGCCTACTGTTTGATGGATAATCACTATCATCTGGTTGTGGAAACCCCTGAGGGGAACCTCTCTGCCGGGATGCGCCAATTGAACGGGGTTTACACCCAGGCATCAAACCGGGTAAGCGGCCGGGTCGGACACATTTTTCAGGGACGCTTTAGCGCCGTATTGGTGCAGAAGGAAACCCATCTGATGGAGGCATGCCGATATGTGGTCCTAAACCCGGTGAGGGCAAAGGCAGCCAACGCCCCCGAGAATTGGAAGTGGAGCAGCTATCGTGCGACGGCAGGGATGGAGAAGCCGCATGGATACCTGGTTGTGGAATGGGTGCTGGCGCGGTTTGGCGAAAACAGACAGGAGGCTGAAAGAAAGTATCGTGAATTCATAAGGGCGGGAATCGGAGAAGGATCGATCTGGGAACAAATGACGAGACGGGGCTTACTCTGTGATGCGGATTTTGCAGAGTTGTTAGGAAAGCATTTGGAGGGGAAAAGAGACCTTGGAGAAATACCCCGTAGCCAGCGCCATGCGGATCGCCCGTCGTTGGAAATACTGTTTAAAGATGTGAAGGATATCGAAGAGAGAAACCGGGTCATCGGTGAAGCGGTGGAGAAGTATGGATACAAGCAGGGCGAAGTAGCCGAGTATGTCGGGATTCATTATTCAACGGTTAGCAAGATTGTGACAGAACGATCACTGAATTCAAATCCCAAGACCTGACCCCAATCATAGATCATAGAGGGTTTCGTCCACACTGGGCTTCGTTTTGCGGCCGTCCCGATTGCCCTTTCCGCCGGTGAGAAAGGGCTCCTCCCCATCGAGCAGGTCGCCCATCTCCGCTTCGATCCGATCCGGGTCCTCCCCTTTTTCCAGACGGTTCAATGCCTCTTCCATGCCGGAGCCGAGGGAGAGCCCGGTCGCATCGGTCAGCTTCCGCATGAGTTGCACGGCCTGGCGCGGGTCGTCCCCGCCGATCTTTTCCGCCTCCCCCGCGAGCATCGCCATCGCCTTTTCCATCTTCGCCTCGTCCATGGGGGGCATGCCGTCGCCCTCTTCGCCTCTTCCCCGTGAACCCTTCGCAAAGACCGACATCTGCCGTTTCAGCGGGCGCCGGCACTTCGGACAGGCAGGGATCTTCGCCGTGTTCACGCCGCTGGAGAAAAAACTGAAAACGGTGTTGCAGGGGGTGCAATGGAATTCGTAGATGGGCATGATTTTTAGTCCTCCCTTGCTTAGGGTTTGAATTGCGGGTGGCTGTCCACCCGCAGGTCATCCTAATCCAACGAGGTGAAAACAGAAAGTGAAAATCCCCGCCCACAGGATGGGGCTTGCCGGTTAAAGCTCCCGGTCATCTCTTGCCTGCGCCGTCCGGTTCCGGCAATGCCGTATGACGGCAGTGGGTTTCCGCGATAAAGACGCTGGCCAGGACGGAGAGGATCGAGAAGATGATCATCAGAAGAAAACCGGACCGGTAGGCGGCCAGATCGTAGATCCGGACGCCGCCGTGGAGTGTGCCGCGCCAGTGCAGGTCGAGTATCCAGCCGACCGCCGGCTGGAGGATCATCCCGCCCATCATCGAGCCCATGTTGCAGACTCCGGAAACCGTTCCGGCCAGCGCCGGGGGCACGGACTCCTTCACGAAGGCGAAGGTGATCATCATCGAGCCGGCCGACAGCCCCGCGGCAACCATCAGCAGGGCCAGAAGCCAGACGGGAAGAGCTGGAATGAAAAGGATCGGGATCCAGCAGAGCAGGGCGACAGCCGCGCCGACTTGAAGGACCGGTTTGCGTCGGCCGATTCGGTCCGACCAGGCGCCCATCATGACACCCCCGACGGCATAACAGATCAGAATGAGCGATGTGAGCGCGGAACTGGCCGCGGTTGGCAGACCGTAGTGGGTGGTGAGGAAGGGGACTCCCCAGAGCCCCGCAAAAGCGATGACCGGCCCCGACAGGCCGCCGGCGAACACGGAGGCAAGCCAGGTATTCCGGTAGCGCAGAACCGTGACCAGCCCCGAGGCAAGTTCCCGGAGGGAAGGGGTCTGGTGCTGCTCCGGCGGCGCATAGCTCTGGTAATTCCTCTGGCTGGGATCGTTCCGGACGATCTGCCAGATGCCTGCCCCGATCAGGAGATGCAGGACAGCGACGGCGAACATCACCGGGCGCCAGCCGAAACCCTCGACCAGAAAATGCATCGGCATGCCGGCGGTTACGGCCCCGGCGACGCCGATGAACAGAATGAGGCCGCTGATCGTGGCGTAGATTCGGATCGGGAACCAATGCGCTGTGAGTTTCAGCAGGGCGACAAAGGCAACCCCGGAAGCCCCTCCGATCAGCAGGCGGCCCAGGTCGGCCACGGCGATGGAGGAGGCGGACGCGAACAGCAGTGTGCCACAGGCGGCAACCAGCGATCCCGCGGTCAGGAGTTTTCGGGGACCCCAGTGGTCGGCCAGCATCCCGGTGGGGATCTGCATGAAGACGTAGCTGTAGAAGTAGAAGGCGCTGAACTGGCCGAGCTCCCGGGCCCCGATGCTGAATTCGGCCATCAATGGATCGGTCATGACGGCGGGGGCGACCCGGTGGAAAAAAGCGGTAAAGTAGAAGGCCGCTCCGAGGCCCCAGACAAGCCAGGCAAGCGACGCCGGTGGTTGTTTTTTTCGATCCATGTTTTTCCCCTGGGGGTAAGCGGTCTTTCGCCGCGGTATCCGCAGTGCGCTTAGCAAATCGGGGGAACGACTTCAAGGGAAACTTGTCGGCTTCGTAAAAAATCGGATGAGGTGTTCCATCGGTGCCTATTGGTTTCAAAAGCTTTCAACTATT
>JAHFBU010000120.1 GCA_023249795.1 Syntrophaceae bacterium | reverse complement strand
CCTCGTCTTCCGGAATTCGACGTTGCCGGCCATGACCGCCTGCCGAGGGTCGTCCTGCTGCCCGGCCTGGGTGCCGTGTGCGCAGGCCGGGATCCGGGGATGGCGAAAATCGTCCGCGACCTCATGGAGCAGACCCTCCTTGTCAAGCGCGCGATCTTCGAAACAGACGGAGCATACCTTGGCTTGGCGGAAGGCCATCTGTTCGACATGGAATTCAGGCCGTTTCAACGGGCAAAGGTTGCATGCAAAAGTTACCAACCGCTGCGGGGCAGTGTGGCGATGGTCACGGGTGCGGCCGGCGCAATCGGGTCGGGGATCTGCGATGAATTGCTCAGGCAGGGCTGCAATGTGGCAGCGACCGATCTGGCCGGCGCAAATCTTGACGGCATGGCGCTCGCCTTGAAGGACAAGCTCGGGGACCGGGCACTCGGTGTGCCGCTTGATGTGACCGACGACCTATCGGTATCGGCGGCCTTTGAAAAGACAATCGCGGCATTCGGCGGGATCGATATCGTCATCATCAATGCCGGTCTGGCGCATGTGTCGCCGCTTACGGAAACGGATCTTGACGCGTTCAGAAAACTGGAGCGGGTCAATATCGAAGGAACCCTCCTGATGCTGGCCGAGGCGGGGAAGCATTTCAAGCTGCAGAACACCGGCGGCGACGTCGTCCTGATTTCGACAAAGAATGTGTTTTCGCCCGGCGCGAATTTCGGGGCCTATAGCGCTACAAAGGCCGCTTCCCACCAGTTGTGCCGCATCGCAAGTCTTGAGTTCGCCGAGATGGGCGTGCGCGTGAACATGGTGTCACCGGATGCCGTGTTCGCGCATGGTTCGGTAAAATCGGGTCTGTGGGCGCAGGTCGGCCCGGATCGCATGAAGGCCAGAGGCCTTGATGAAGAGGGACTTGAAGAATACTACCGCCAAAGAAACCTGCTCAAGGCGCGGGTGACCGCGGGGCATGTCGCACGGGCTGTGGTATTCTTTGTGACCCGCCAGACGCCTACAACCGGCGCGACCCTTCCCGTTGACGGCGGTCTGCCGGATTCGACACCTCGATAGGATAACCGGCGACCGAAAAACGGTTTTCAGGCCGATGTCACGGGTGGGCGGTCAGGAAATCCATGAGGGGTTTATAAAAGCCGCCCCAATAGGTGATGGCCAATATAATAGCGGTCGCGGTGAGACTTGCCTTAAAATTACGATCGCTCTCGATGAGAGAAGTGGCTAAATTAATCACGAGCACCGCTATGAATATCATTTGAGGCAATGCTTCTTTCATATTTGTCCTCCAAGGCAAGATAAGCTGCCGCCTATTCAAAACCACCTTTCTGGTTATTGACGCTATTCGGGTATCAGGTCGATAACGGTGATTTCAGGTGGCGAGAGAAACCTGACGGGCGGCCCCCAGGTCCCGGTTCCCCGGCTCACATGGAGCAGGGCGTTGCCCACCAGGCGGTAGTTCCCCTTGTGAAAGGGAAAGACCAGGCGGGTGATCAGGCTGAAGGGAAAGATCTGTCCCCCGTGGGTATGGCCGGAGAGCTGGAGATCGAATGCGTCGGGGGCGTCCCTCTCCACCAGCGGCTGGTGCTTGAGAAGAATCGTGAAATGGGCGCCGCTTGTCCGGGAGAGGATCTCGCGGTCGGAATGGCCTTCCCGGGAACCCAGACGGTTGATCCCCGGATCATCGACGCCCGCCAGATCGACCACCCCGGCGATGGTTGCAATCCCGCCCCGCAGCATGGTGAATCCGGCATCTGTTGTAAACTTGATCGATTCATCGATTCCCGCGTAGAACTCGTGGTTTCCCGTCACGGCGAATTTCCCGTAACGGGGACGGATTTCCCGGAACTGTGCGGCGGCTTCGGAGAGTGCGTTCCCCTGCCCGTCCACGAGGTCTCCCGTTGAGACAACGAGATCCGGCTGCGCCTCGCGGACCTTCCGGAGGATCTCAGCAAGGTAACCGCCCCGGACCAGGACACCTACATGCACATCGGAGATCTGGACGATTCGGATCCGGCCCGCCTCTTTTGGAATTTTCGTCGAATGGATAACCAGGGATTAACTCCGGATGCAACGGGCATCGAAAACACCGTAGAGGACGATCGCGAGCGCAACGGCGGTGGGAACCAGAAAGAGCATCCGGGCCGAAGGGATGAACGAACCGACGTCAGTGCGGAGCGCAAAACCGCTCAGGTAAGCCAGAAATCGGTAGCATTCGAAAAGAACGGATGCGGAGAAAAAGAGCAGGAGGATCGCCATCCAGAGGTACCCGGCCCAGGCCATGAGACGGGCCGACATTTCGAAGCCATACCGTTCCGCCACGCGGACGATAAACGGCATCATCAAGCCGAGGATCAGCAGTGCGACGAGGATGGCCTGGCCGGGGGTCCCGAGGGTGAACGCCGCCCGGACCTTCAGGAAGAAGTAGAAGTGAAAACCGCCGTAGATCAGGAAAAAAGTCAGAAGAAACAGTCCCAAGTCAAATACCCTCACAGCCAGGTAAAAGGAGATATCTGGGGGATCATTATCATTTTGTATCCGGCTGTGCAATCCTTTCCGTTGATTCGGGGTGAATCAGGTCGCTTTCTTGCTTGCATGTCCGATCTGAGGGAAGTATTCTAACCCTCGGAAATTTCAGCGTCGGCGGGAGATCGTCATTCCCGGTCCGGTTATACGGAAGGGGGAGGCTACCATCATGGAAAGCAGAATCGCTCAGGCCATCGAAACGAAGTATCCGCCCATCGCCCTGATCTGGGCCGATGAGAAACCCGAAGGGGCGATGCAATTCCAGAAGGGCAGGTGGGGCTGCATCATGTGGCTTGCCGCCTCTGCTGCCAAGGGGAAGCCGGCGGCATGCGACGTCGATACCTTCGGCTGCTTCGGCGGCGGGGTCGGAATGGGCTTTGGGGATCAGTACAAAAACTTTCCCGGCGGCGAGGAAGGCTTCTGTCACTTCCTCTCCTCCGGCATCGAGGGGTGGGAAGAGGGGCGCGCCACAGCGGAAAGGATCAAGCCCTTCCTGCGGCCCGAGTCCTACGACAACTTCCTCCATGGCGAGCGCTACATCCCGACGCCCGAACAGGTGAAGCGATTCATCGAGAACCTGCCCGTCACACAAATTCCGAAACGCTACGTCGTTTTCCGGCCGTTGGCCGACGTCGATCAGGAGCAGTCGCCGCCGCAGACGGTGATCTTTTTCTGCGATCCGGACGAACTGTCGGCTCTGGTTGTCCTGGCCAACTACGGCCGCGGGGACAACGAGAATGTGATCATCCCCTATGCCGCCGGCTGCCAGACGATCGGCATCTTTCCTTATCGGGAGGCAAAAGCCGACCGGCCGCGGGCCGTTGTGGGGCTGACCGACCTTTCCGCCCGGGTCTTTATCCGCAAGCAGCTCGGCGACAACCTCCTGAGTTTTGCCATGCCATTTTCCCTGTTCCGGGAGATGGAGGCGGACGTGGAGGGGTCGTTCCTCCAGCGCCACAGCTGGCAGGAACTCCTTGCGGCGAAACGGGCGTGCCGCGTCGCCTGATCCTGATTTTTGGGACCACCCGCGGGAAATTGCGGATTAACCGGGAGATCAAGATCGGGCCGTCGAATGGGCGGTGGAGGACGGACCTGCCGCCCGTCCTCCATTGGGCGTTCACTCAGGATGGTGGCGGAACCCTATCTATTATCGGGCCGTCATCCGGAGCGATCCGTCGAGGCGGATGCACTCGCCGTTCAGCATCGGATTTTCGATGATGTGGCGGACGAGCCCGGCATACTCCGCCGGTCTGCCGAGCCTCTTGGGAAAGGGTACCGTCTGCGCCAGCGCCACGCGGACGCTTTCGGGAAGGCCCGCCATCATGGGGGTGTCGAACAGCCCGGGGGCGATGGTCATCACACGAATCCCATAGTCGGCGCACTCCCGCGCAATCGGCAGCGTCATGCCCGCGACCCCCGCCTTGGATGCGCTGTAGGCCGCCTGGCCGATCTGGCCGTCGAAGGCGGCAACAGAGGCGGTATTGATGATGACCCCCTTTTCACCCTCCTCGTTCGGTTCGTTTTTGACCATCTGCTCCACGGCAAGACGGATGATGTTCAAGGTGCCGACGAGGTTGATCTGAATCACGCGATTGAAAAATTCAAGCGGCATCGGCCCCCTTTTGGAGAGAACCTTCCCCGGATCGGCCACGCCGGCGCAGTTGATCGCCACATTGATCTTCCCGAAGGCGGCTGCTGCCTTCTCCACGGCCGTGCGGCCGCTCTCGTCGCTCGTCACATCAGCGTGAATGAAGAGAACGTTCGGCCCCAACTCGGCGACCAGCTTCTCTCCCCTCTCCGTGGCAATATCGAGGATCGCCACCTTTGCTCCCAGGGCGGCCAGGTTCCGGACGCACGATTCGCCCAATCCGGAGGCCCCCCCCGTGATGACCGCAACGGAATCTTTGATCTGCATGCAATTCCTCCTTCCCTTTTTGCATCGTTTGCCAGCGAATGTTTCGGCCCGTTCATGCACGAATCGCAACAATTATTCAAGGGAAAAAGATCCGTTCGAAGCCATGCGTCGAGGCAAGATCATTCACGTTGGAATGAACCCTGCCGATGTTTTTCTTGACAAAAGCGTTTTTGGTTGTATTGTACAACCATGTCAACGAAGATCGATAAGAGATGCCGCGGGCTGTTCGACATTCTCATGACCCTCGCACGGGAGATCCGGTGCTGTAGCCGGGACGAAGCCATTTGCGGGAACGTCACATTTCAGCAGTTTATCATTCTGGATGCCGTTGTAAATAAGGGCGAGTTGAGCTTTGCGGATCTTCACAAAATTCTCTCCGTTGAGAAGAGCACGACGACCCGCCTTGTGAATCCGTTGATCAAAAAAGGTCTCCTCAAACGTGACCGGGCGACGCACGATTCACGTGCGGCAATGCTCAGCGTGACTGTTGAGGGGATGGAGACCCATCGGAAGGTATGGGAGTGTCTGGGGGGATTTTTGGACGGAATCATGCAAAACATCCCGGCAGGCCGAAGGGAAGAGATCTTCGGAGCGGTGAAGGTCTTTACGGCGGCCATGCAAAAGGCGGCCGCCTCATGCAGGTGCTGTGGATAGCATTATGGAGGATGGGATTATGGGTCAAGGGGTTGTGGGACAACCGGATCAGCCGACGTGTTGCGGCGGTGGGACGAATATCCTTCCGATGTTTTCCGACGGCGCCGTATGCGGCTGTGCCGGGGCCGGAGAAACGCAGAGGAGCATTCCCGATCTGGGACAGCGAGTTGTTACCGGATCCGTAGCGACACCTGCCGGCCGCCTGCCCCGGATTTCATCGCAGCTCGAATGGCGGGACCACTGGGGAGCGATCAAGGCCCGCTGGGGAGTGGGCCGGATGGATTACGCCATCGATCCGGGACTCTACGCCCTGGCCGCCCCGGACGAAGAGTCGCCCGTCCTGGTAAGCGCCAATTACAAGATGAGTTTTGACAAGCTGCGGAGTGCGCTTCCCGGAAGGAATCTCTGGATCCTGGTCCTCGATACGAAGGGGATCAACGTCTGGTGCGCCGCCGGGAAGGGGACCTTCGGCACGGAGGAACTGGCCGGCAGAATCGAATCCAGCGGCCTCAGAGAGATCGTCAGCCACCGGTCGCTGATCCTTCCCCAGTTGGGGGCGCCGGGCGTAGCCGTTCATACGGTCAAGAAGCTCTCCGGTTTCGGCATTCGCTACGGTCCGATCGAGGCCGGGGATCTTCCGGCCTATCTGGATGCCGGTTGCAGGGCCACTGAAGCGATGC
>JAHFBU010000119.1 GCA_023249795.1 Syntrophaceae bacterium | reverse complement strand
ACCTCGACGTGGGAGACCTTGATCCCCCAGGGTTCGGTGCTCCGGTCCAGAATCTCCTGGAGCTGGAGGTTGATCTTCTCACGCTCGGATAGAATCTCGTCAAGCTCCATCTGGCCGCAGACGCTCCGGAGGGTCGTCTGGGAGAGCTGGGATGTGGCGTAGAGGTAGTTTTCCACGTCAATCACGGCGGAGTTCGCGTCGATGACCCGGAAATAGACGACGGCGTTGACCTTGATCGAGACATTGTCGCGCGTGATGACGTCCTGCGGGGGAATATCCATCGTGATCGTCCGCATGTCGATTCGGACCATCTTGTCGATGACAGGAATCAGGATGATGAGTCCGGGCCCCTTCGTGTCGATGATCCTCCCCAGACGGAAGATAACGGCCCTCTCATACTCGTTGAGGACCCGGATGGCCGACGCGAGGAACATGACAACCAGAACAACAAGAACTATGCCTCCAAATGGTAAACCGTACATGACTGACCTCCTTAAGATTCGATGGGTTCCACCTTGACTTTCATACGTCCCACACGGATCACCCGTATTTTGGCCCCCTCGCTCACGGGAAGATCGCTTTCCGCATCCCAGTACTCACCGTGAATCAGAACCTTTCCATCCTTGAACACATCGGTGATCGCCTGCCCCTCTTCGCTCACCATCCCTTCTTTGCCTCCCTGCCTGGGCCGGAGCTGCGCCTTGAGAGCGATCCCAATCACGGCAAGGAAGAACAGCGATGTAATCGATACCGCCGGGATCATGACGCTCCAGGAGACCCGGATGGCGGGATCGGGGGTCTGAAACAGCATCAGCGAGCCGATGATGAGCGAAATGACCCCGCCGACGGCGAGGATGCCGTGGCTGACGACCTTGAGTTCGGCAATGAACAAAATGATCGCAAAGAGAATCATTGCAACCCCCGCATAGCTCACAGAGAGCGTCTGCATCGCAAAGAAGGCGAGGATCAGCGAAATTCCCCCGATCACGCCAGGAAGCACAACACCGGGGTTCGCGAATTCAAAGTAAAGACCGGCGAGGCCGATCAGCAGAAGGATATAGGCGATGTTCGGATCGCTGAGCGCGGAAAGCACCTTCTGCCTTGTGCCCATGATCTTATCATTGAGAACGGCGTCTTTGGTCCTGAGGATTTTCTTCCCTGTGGCAAGCGCGATCTCACGGCCGTCGATCTGTTCCATGAGCCGGTTCAGGTCCGTCGCGACAAAGTCGATCACCTTGAGCCGAAGGGCCTCTTCGGCGGTGATCGATACACTCTTCCGAACGGCCTGCTCCACCCAGTCCGCATTCCGATCCCTTTTGTTGGCGATCCCCCGAACGTAGGCCACGGCGTCGTTTTCCACCTTTTGGCTCATCGTTTTGTCCAAGCCGCCGCCGATTCCCAGGCCTACGGGATGGGCCGCGCCGATGTTTGTCCCCGGCGCCATCGCCGCGATGTGGGCCGATATGGTGATGATCACACCGGCCGACGCCGCCCTCGCCCCGGAGGGGGCGACATAGACGATCACGGGCAGGGGGGCGTTCAGGATTCCCTTGGCAATGTCCCGCATGGCCAGATCCAGACCGCCCGGCGTATCCAGCCGGAGGATCAGCCCCTCCGCGCCGTTCTTTGCGGCATCGTTGATGCTCCGGACAATGTATTCGGCGATGGGCGGCGTGATGGCGGCGCTGACCGTGATCACGTCGAAGACCGGCGCCTTGTCCGCCGCGGGCAGATTTTGACCGGACATTGCCGCACCGATAAGCAGTGCGACCGTCATCACGACCGTGCACGTGAGCCTTCGCGACATATATCTATTCATTGCACCGGACCTTCCTTTCACTCATTTCACTCCCCCTCGTGAAGGCGCTTCATGATCGCCTGGACATCCTCCCAAACCTGTTTCTTCGCCCCGGCGTTCCGGAGGAGGTAGGCCGGGTGGTAAGTCGGCATAAGGGGTATTCCCTGGTAGGCATGAAACCGCCCGCGCAGGGCGGTGATGGGCGCCTCCGATTTCAGCAGGGTATGCGCCGCAAAGCTTCCGAGAGCGCAGATCACCCGCGGGCGGATCGCCTCAATCTGCCGGATCAGAAACGGTTCGCAGGCAGTGATCTCATCCGGCAGCGGATTCCGGTTTCCGGGGGGACGGCACTTCAGAATGTTGCAGATATAGACCTCTTCCCGTTTCAATCCCATCGCAACTATGATCTTTGTGAGCAACTGTCCGGCGCGGCCGACAAACGGTCTTCCCTGGGCGTCTTCATCCGCCCCCGGCGCCTCGCCGACAAAGAGCAGTTCCGCACGGGGATTCCCCTCGCCGAAAACGAGGTTATGACAAAGAGCGCCGAGGGGGCAGCGTCGGCAGTCGGCCATCGCCTCGCGAACCGCCTCCAGAGCGGATGTCTCTCCCCCGGACGCTTCTGCGGATAACGCCGGTTCGAAAACTGACGGCGCAGCACCACCCGGGTTCTCGCGGGACAGGTGCGAGAGGGGTTTCCCCAACTCCCGGTCCACGCGGATTTGCTCCGTCAGCGACCGGACCAGCCCCAAAAGTTCTTCCCGCGGCTCCAGCTCAGCTCCCATCGCGACCCCTTCTGCTTTCCCGGAGCTTCTTCACCCGGTCGAGGATGATACCGGCCACATCAATCTTGTTCATCAGGGGGAGTGTCTCCTCTTCTCCCTCACGGTGGAGGATACGGACACGATTCGTATCACCCCGGAAGCCGGCGCCGGGTTCGGTCACGTCGTTGGCCACGATGAAATCCATCCCTTTTTCCATGAGCTTCAACCGGGCGTGTTCAACGAGGCGTTCGGATTCCATCGAGAAACCCACCAAAATCCGGTTACCCTTTTGCAGCGCGATCTCGGAGATGATGTCAGGGTTCCTCTCCAGATCGATCGTCATGGCCCCATCCTTCTTTTTTATTTTCCCCGGTTCGCGGACAGCCGGTCGGTAATCGGCCACCGCGGCGGCCTTGATCACCGCCGTTACCTTCTCTAGGCGGGTCATTACGGCATCCCGCATCTCGACGGCCGTCTGCACCGGAACGAATTCGCAGCCCCAAGGCACGGGAAGCGCGGTCGGTCCGCTGACCAGCGTTACGACAGCGCCCCGCCTCCTGGCCATCAAGGCCAGCGCATATCCCATTTTTCCGGAGGAGTAATTGCTGATGAACCGCACCGGATCGAAGGGCTCCTGAGTCGGCCCGGCGGTGATGAGGATGTGCTCGCCCAGGAGATCTTTCGTCGTCAGGATCGACTCGACTTCTTCCACGATATCCACGAGCCTGGCCAGACGCCCCTGCCCTTCGGCCCGGCAGGCCAGTTCTCCGTATCCCGGCTGCATAACGGTCTGGCCGCGGGAAACCAGTTTGGCAATATTTTCCTGAACAACGGGATTGGTATACATTTTCGTATTCATCGCCGGACAGAGAAGCACGGGGGCATGCGTCGCCAGGAGGACCGTGGTCAAGAGATCGTCCGCAAGTCCCGCGGCTGCCTTGCCGATGATATTCGCCGTCGCGGGCGCGATGAGGATTAACTCGGCAAATTCACCAAGGGAGATGTGGCCGATCTCGAAACTTCCCGGCGTCCAAAACAGATCGGTGTAAACCGGGTTTCCCGACAGGGTCTCGAAGGTGAGCGGCGTGACAAACTTGCAGGCGCTTTCGGTCATAACCACCCGGACCTTCGACCCGCGCCGGACCAGTTCCCGGACCAGCTCGGCGGCCTTATAGACGGCAATTCCACCGGTCACGCCCAGCACAATTTTTCTCTCCTTCAGCATTCCAGGAGCCTCCTTGCAAGTGATGATAACGTATAGCAATGATGCCCCGCAAGATCAAGGCATTAATGGTCCCTCGCGGACCCCGATTATTTCGCCTTGCAATGCATCGGCAAACTGGCTATACCCCACCCAATCCATCGCAGGAGGAATGAAAGCCATGCAAAAGAGATTCTGGTATATCGTCGGTTGTCTCGTTCTGTTGCTCGCGGGCGGGGGCGTATGGTTTTTCCTCACCGTCGGGGAGAGAAACAAACCCGTCGTTGAGATCGGCTCGGATTCCGCCTTCATTGGCCTTCGGAAGGAACTGAGCGTCACTTTTTCCGATTCCGGTCGGGGTCTTGGCCATACGGAAATTATCGTCACCCAGGACAACCTGCCCCATATCCTCTCCGCCGTTGACCTCCCGGAGGCGGGCGTCGGCCGCAAGGCGATCCTGGTTACCGTGGACACCGCAGCCCTGAAACTCCACGATGGGCAGGCAGCGCTGACCCTCACCGCCGTCGATCACTCCCTCTGGAAGAACAGGACCACGGTAACGCGCACGGTCACGATCGACTCCCTGCCGCCCCAGATCTTCCAACTCAATACACAAAACCATATCAATCCCGGAGGAACCTGCGTCATCGCCTATCATTTATCCGAAGCGGTCCCTCTGACGGGCGTCCGGGTCGGTGACCTCTTCTATCCCGCCTACCCGGTCACGATGGCCGGAAAACCCGGTTATGCGGCCTACTTCGCTCTTCCGTTGGAGGCGAGCTCCGGGGCTCCTCAGATCCGCATCACGGCCCGGGATCAGGCCGGAAACGAAACCGCAAGCGGCATCCCCGCCTTGATCCTGAAGCGGAAGTTCCGCGGCGACAAAATGCCGCTGACGGACAACTTTCTCGGACAGAAGATGCCGGAGTTCCAGGCGTTGATCCCTGAGCTGCGGGGGAAAACGCCCATCGAAACCTTCATCTATGTGAACACCCTGCTGCGCGCCGACAATCTCAAAACGATCCAATCCGCCTGCATGAAATCGGAGCCACGGCCGCTCTGGCAGGACACCTTCCTCCGGATGAAAAACGCCGCCCCCATGGCCCTCTTCGGCGATCGTCGGATCTATCTCTACAATGGGAAACCCGTGGGGGAGAGCCTTCACATCGGCGTCGATCTCGCATCCCTCATCCATTCGCCGGTCGAGGCCGCCAACAACGGCATCGTCCGTTTAGCCGGAGCTCTCGGAATTTATGGCAATGCGGTCATCATCGATCACGGGATGGGGCTATCGACCCTCTATGCCCACATGAGCGCCATTCACGTCAAGCCGGATCAAACCGTGAAGCGGGGCGAGGTCATCGGCCTTTCCGGCGCGACGGGTCTCGCCGGCGGGGATCATCTCCACTTCGGAGTCGCGGTTCACGGCCAGTTCGTCGATCCGCGGGAATGGTGGGATTCTCACTGGATCGCCGACAATGTGACAAAGAAGCTGGACGTGAGTTTCTGACGGACCTGTCGAGCCGGCGCGGCAGGAGGGAAGTGCCCCTGGTCCCCGCCTTCAAAGCGGGGTTTCGGGATGAGCTGCCGGTCAACAGCCTGCTATGATTTAGCGATGTCGCGGTGGGCTACGTTCACGGAATAACCTTTGTCCTCAAAGTAGCCGCCCAGCAGGTTGGCCATGACGACGGAGCGGTGGTGGCCTCCCGTGCAGCCGAGGGCGATATTGAAACGGGACTTGCCCTCTTTTTCGTAGAGGGGGATCAGAAATGCCATCAGGTCAAACAGTTTTGTGACAAAAGTCCGACCGCCTTCCGATTCCAGGACAAAATCGCGCACACGGGAATCATGGCCGTCGCAACAGCGCAGCTCCTCCACGAAATGGGGATTGGGCAGGAAACGGACGTCCAGGACCATGTCGGCGTCCGCCGGCAGCCCGTAACGGTAGCCGAACGAGGTCACATGGATCGCCAGCCCCCTTGTCGAAGGGGACCGGAAATGGCGCTGAACGATATCCTTGAGCTGATGGACGTTGCAG
>JAHFBU010000118.1 GCA_023249795.1 Syntrophaceae bacterium | reverse complement strand
ATATCGCGACGATCGATGGAAAGGTGTCTTAGGCATTATAGAATTGCCGAAGGCAAAGACAGAGATAGAAAGACGGAATGCAAGTGCCAGTTCACCTACGGAGTATCGTTCAGACAAGTTACCTTTACTTTATAAAGCTATCAATCAGAATCGTGTAAATCAGGGATGGGAGGGTGAGGTAAAATGAATATCAGAATAAAGACAAACCGCCGGTTATATATAATAGTTATTTTTATATTATCTCTCATCGTTTCCAAGGCAATGGCTTTAGAAACAGATACCCATAGGACCATGAATGAGTATATTACCCGGCATAACTTAAACGGATTTTCCCTGAATGATTATCTGAAAAGCTATACCGATATGCGAGATGGAATTCAGAATCCTGTCAATAATCAGGAAATATGGAAATGGCTCAAAGATGGAGGTAAATGGGAAGACGTACCTTCCTGGTATCTTTCCTATCTTCGGTCCGTAAATCATTTTCTTAATCCCCTCGATGACAGCGGTTTTTCAGGCATATGGGATACGGGTCTTCTTTCAGGCATCAACGCCATGGAATGGGCCACGAAGGAGGTCGGAACCCAGTCCCCCGGAGGATGTTACTCTTGGAATGACGCGAGAAATTACTATTACACTGCCCTCACAGCCAGCAACCCAAACACACGAGACAATAATTTTGCCGAAACATTCAGGGCGTTGGGTCAGGTGATGCATCTGGTCCAGGACATGTCCATTCCGGAACATGCACGTAACGATGGCCATCTTCTCCTCAACGATTACGAACAATGGGCCCTTAGAAAAATCAATAGCGCGACACTTTCGGAATATAGCGACAGCGCCGTCTCACCTAAACAACCGGTATATTTCATTCCCGATGGTTCCGGCCATCCTTTGACCATAAGCAGCCTTTTCGACACGAACCAATACACATCTGATAATCGGAATCCTGCTGTCACCCTGCGAGGCAGCATCGGTCTCTCGGAATTTACCAACGCCAATTTTCTAAGTCCGGATACCATTTTGAATGCCGGGTTTCCCTATCCCGACTGGTCCAATATGGAAGAGTACGAGGAAGCGGATTCAGGGGAAGTGAGAGTTTACCAGAGGAAGAAGACAGGTGTTGGATCGGTCTTGCCGATCGAGCATTTTGTGAGAGAAAGAATCTATTACGATCTGCTCCCTTCAAATATGAAGTATCTCGGATTGCGGCTCGATGATAAGGTATATGCCGATTATGGACAATACCTTATCCCCCGCGCCATCGGCTATTCATCCCAGGTGCTGAGTTATTTCTTCCGCGGCAAGCTGGAGATAGGCTTGCCGGAGGACGGCATTTATACGTTCATGCCCTATGAAAGTGGCATCAATACAGCTTTCGGCAAAGAGTTCAAGCTGACCGTCAAGAACATGAGCGATGACGAGATGACCGGGGGAGCCGTTTATCTCGTTCTGAAATATAAACGATTCGACGTTGACCCGTATCTGGCATATATCAATACCATCGAAACGCCATTTACTTATCAGGTCATAAGCGGCGGCAGTGGAATCGCCATTCCAAAAGAAAGTTCAGTGACCTTAAGATTTGATCTTCAGAACAATCCCATACCGTTCTGGATCACGGATCTCACGGTGCAGGTTGTTTATTACGGCCAGATGGGTGACGAAGACAAGGCCGTTGCCGTCGGCTTCAAGGATATACGCGAACCGACCCCGTTTGACTGGCTTAATCTGTCTGAAGCCTGCAACAACTATGATCGAAATAACCCCGTTTGGGTCGATGCTATCGACGGCGACCCGACCATTGAGAACGTCAGTACGGTCATTCCCGAACATTTCCCATATTACTGTTATGCAAAACACGATTGTCCCATGGAATGCCGCACGCAAAATAGTTGCGCGCCAAATTGCAGCGGGTGCCCCGCGGACTGCTGCACCCAGACGTGCCTGGCTTCCTGCCCCGCAAATGATATTTATTGCTCACTCTGGAACATCTATGCAAATGACCTCAATCAGGTATGCGTCAAGCTCTCTTCTCCTCTTGATCCGAAGTCGGCAACACCCGGAGAGTGCTCCTTTGAACCCGACTCTGTGTTGCCGGCAGGGCAAATCCTCAGAATATATGTGCTCAGTGATGAAAAGTACCACGCCGCGATCAGCTATGTGAGACTTGCCAGGGATTCAAATCAATGCGACAAATTCGTCGCGACCGATATTCGTAATGCCGACTATGATTTCACGGCATGGATCTATCAGACCGACAGTGAGCCCATTCAATCTTGCTGTCCCGACATGGACCCGTCCTGTCTCGATGAATATGCAAATGGATGCTATATGGCTTTCTACAATCAATATGCGAAAGTTATCGGGAAGGTTACCTCCGAATCATTGTTAAGTTATCGCGTGGCGCCCTTCGGGAATTTGTCTTGCGATATTGGATTGCTGCCTGAATGAAATTTGGATCGCGGTGGGATGAAGTCAGGATGCAAGGACATCGCCGAAGATAAGCGAAAATAATTTGACACAACCTCAAATCGACGTGTTATATGGCGCGTCTCGTAGAATAAAAAGTCATGGACAAATCAGGGTTAAACCAGGACCGGTTGATCGATACTCTCTATGGAAGATTTGACGGAAACGAAAGTCTCGGTAATCATTCCCGCATATAATGCTTCAAAAACAATTGCACCCTGTGTGCGTGCGGTCCTGGCCTCCGATCATCCGAACCTGGAGGTGTTCGTTGTAAACGACGGCTCCAGAAACACCAACTATGAAGAACTCCTTGCGCCTTTCAAAATCAGAATTTTACATCAAGAAAACAAAGGGGCTGGGGCAGCAAGAAACCTGGGGGCAAAACAGGCAAGCGGCGCTTACTTATATTTCTTGGACTCCGATGTGATCGTCTCACCCGATACGATCTCAAAACTTCTTGCCCTTGCAAATGAGCACAAGGCAGAGCTTGCCACCGGAACATACTCCCTTGAACCGATGAACAAGAAAGTCACTCATCATTATAAAGCGGTTTTCGACCACTATCTTACCGTCCCTGAAGGAATGGCGAAGTGCGTTATAAAAAACCATTGTTTTGGGGGCACCGGCGACTTTTACGAAAAGAGAGCTTTCGTATCGCTGGGCGGTTTTTCCGAGAACTTTAAAGGGGCCAGTGTCGAAAGAGAGGAACTCTGGCTGAGATTTTTTGACAGCGGTTTTACTGCCGCGGCAGACCCCCGGATTACAGTGGGCCACTACTTCCCCGATTTCTTCAGCCTCGTTAAAAATTATCTAAGCCGTATATATCTCTCTCTTGAAATTGTAAAAAGAGGAAATACAAAGTCCCTCTATCCAAGCATACGAAAGTCAATTCTCACCCCCATGTTTGCTTTCTTCGTGACCCTCTCGCTGTTTCTGGCCGTCATACAAATTATCGGTTTTGAGATTTCGCTCTTTTTCCTGCTGATATATTTAGTTCTCAATTTTCCTTTCATAAAATTATCTTTAAAACAGAAAGGCCTCATATGGGCGATAAAGTTTGTCCCGATAAACTTTTTCTTCAATAATTTAGTGTTTGTCGCAGGTGTGATCAGCGTGCTTATTATAAAAACCCGGGCATTGGTTGAAACAAATGTGGCGTCTGACTAAAAACATCTTATGGGGTCATCCTTTTTATTTGATCTTCTTTGTCACCTCAAAGTGCAACGCCAGATGCAAGATGTGCTTCAACTGGCGAAATATTGATGAAGCAAACTCACGCAAAGAACTCTCCCTTGAGGAAATTGACAAGATCACCCTTTCCCTTTCAAACTTGCAGCAACTGACCATGAGCGGGGGGGAACCTTTTTTACGCAAAGAACTCCCCGAAATTTGCAGCCTCTTCACAAGAAACTCAAAGGTACCCTGGATTACCATTCCCACAAACGGACTCTTGCCCGACGTTATCGAAAATAATCTGCGCCGGATCCTGAGAGAAAACCCCCAAACCCATTTCCGTCTTTCAGTCTCGATGTCGGGAGTTGAAGACGCCTCCAGTGAAATCTTTCAGGTCAGAGACTCTTTTAAAGCTCAACAAGAGACCATGGCTGTCCTGAAAACTTTTTTAACGAGCTATTCAAATTTGAGCGTGGACGTAGGGATTGTTTATTCCAAATTTAACGAAAATGTAATTTGTGAGCTTCTTGACTATATCAATGAAAACTATCCCTTCGCAAATCCCATGCTTGCGGTGGTAAGAGGAGACTCAAGGGAAAAAATTGCCAAAGAGATTGATCTGGATAAGTTGAAAGAAGTTTTCGAGTATCAGAGACATTTTACAAAGAAAGCAAAAAACCACCCTTACGCGAGGCTGATAAACCCTATACAGGACATGGTTCACGAACTCGTGCTTGACGCTCTTGGCGCTAAAAGATCCCCGGTGAAATGTCTCGCCGGAAAGAAACTTATGGTTCTCTCGGATGATGGAGAACTTTTTCCCTGTGAAATGTTAAAAAAATCTTTTGGGAACCTTCGCGACTATGACTACAACATTAAAGAAGTATTGGCCCTTGGAAGCACGAAAGAGATCCTTGCGGCGATAAAAAGCTCCCGATGTTTCTGCTCATGGGAATGTGCTCTCTATAACAATATCGTTTTCTCAAACAAATATCGTTTCAAGTCGCTCCTTAACCTTATACGTTAGGCTCTTTCCGTGCAGTCAGTTCCCTTCCGTGAAGCACCATCGTGATTTTCAATTTTTTATAAAAATTCTCCTTGACCTTGTCAATATCTGGTAGTATGAAGGAGCCACACCCCAATATATTGCGTTTATCATTATTTCGGGGCCATCTTAAACCTCATCTTAAGAAGGGAAGCACTCTATGCATACAGAAATAAAAAAGAGGGACGGACGCCTGCTGAAATTCAACGCGGAGAAAATCACCAATGCCATCGCAAAGGCAGGCGCGGCAACGGGCGAGTTTTATCATCCGGTTGCAAAGACACTGACCATCCGCGTTTTGAGTCTGGCTGAAAAGATCTTCGACAGCAGGATTATGACGGTCGAGGAGATTCAGGATATCGTGGAGGAGGTTCTCCTCTCTTCGCCGTATCGCAAGACGGCGAAGGGCTATATCATTTATCGCGAGCAGCACGCCCGCCTTCGGGAAATCACCAACAAGATGGAGGTGGATCTGGTCGATCAGTATCTCAAGAAGTTGGATTGGAAAATAAACGAAAACAGCAATATGGATTACTCACTCCAGGGATTGAACAATTACATCTCCTCCGAGGTCAGCAAGGTCTACTGGCTCAACGAGATCTATTCGCCGGAGGTCCGCCGGGCGCATTCGGAGGGGGACTTTCATATCCATGACCTCAGCCTGCTTTCGGTCTACTGTGTCGGGTGGGATCTCTTTGATCTTCTTATGGAAGGATTCCGAGGGGTCTCCGGCAAGGTGGAGAGCGGGCCGGCCAAGCACCTCCGCAGCGCCCTGGGACAGGTGGTCAATTTCTTCTACACGCTCCAGGGGGAGGCCGCCGGGGCTCAGGCTTTTTCCAACTTCGACACGCTGCTCGCCCCCTTCATCCGCTTCGACAAGCTGAGCTATCAGGATATCCGGCAGGCTCTTCAAGAGTTCATCTTTAACATCAATGTACCCACCCGTGTGGGTTTTCAGACCCCTTTTACCAACGTAACGCTCGATATCACGGTGCCGCGCTATTACGCCGACAAGAATGTCATTGTCGGCGGCAAGCCCCAGAAGGAAACCTATGCGGATTTTCAGGAAGAGATGAATCTCTTCAACAAGGCCTTTCTTGAGGTGATGGCTGACGGCGATGCAAAAGGGCGTGTGTTTACC
>JAHFBU010000117.1 GCA_023249795.1 Syntrophaceae bacterium | reverse complement strand
ATCCGCTCGAAGCTCCAGCTTCTCTATGACGTGGGGTTGGGCTACATCCGCCTCGGCCAGCCGGCGACGACCCTCTCCGGCGGCGAGGCGCAGCGGATCAAGCTCTCCCGCGAGCTGGGGAAGCGGATGAACTGCAACACCCTCTACATCCTCGACGAGCCGACGATCGGCCTCCACTTCGCCGATATCCGGAAACTCCTCGAAGTCCTCATGCGCCTCGTGGATATGGGAAACACCATCGTCGTCATCGAGCACAACCTCGACGTGATCAAGTCTGCCGACCACATCATCGACCTGGGGCCGGAGGGGGGACCCGGCGGCGGCCGGATCATCGCCTCCGGAACGCCGGAGAAGGTCGCCGCAACGAAAGGCTCCCACACCGGCGGGTTCCTCCGGCAGATCCTCTGACCGGCGCATGAAAGGAAACGGACATGCAATCCAAAACGGACAAGAAACAAATTTCCCATCCTGAAAGACCGGTGAGGGCGGACCGGAATGTCGCCTACCGTGAAGTCCGTTACGACGAAACCATCCCGGCGCCCGACACCCTGCTCTCCCTGCTGAAATACGAGTACCTCCGTCAGGAGCTCTGGGTTCCCCTGGAAAAAAGGGAAGGCCGGATCTGCGTCCTGATCGACGATCCCCGGAACATCCTCAAACGAGATGCCATCGAAAGCCTGCTCAAGACCAAGGCGGTGGAGTATTGCGCGGCCTCGAAGGAAGACATCCTGCTGTTCATCGATCAATTCTTCAAGGCGGAGTCTTCGGTCAGGCCCCGCGGAAACGGGGAGGACTCCTCCATCTCCGAGACGGACTACAATATCGTCAAGCTGGTCGATGAGGTCATCAACGAGGCGTACAAGCGCCGGGCGTCGGACATCCACTTCGAACCCGATATCCGGGACCTCATCATGAACGTCCGTTTCCGGATCGACGGGGAATGCATCCTCTACAAGACCTACCCCTACGAGTACCGTTCCGCCATCGTCTCGCGGATCAAAATCATGTCCAACCTGGACATCACCGAGCGGCGGCTCCCCCAGGACGGCAAGATCAAGCACCGGGTTCCGGACTCCGGCGATATCGAACTGCGGGTGGCCACCATCCCCACCCAGGGCTATGTCGAGGATGTGGTTCTGCGGATCCTCACGCGGGGGAAGATCCTGCTGCTGGATGAACTCCAGATGGCCCCGGAGACCCTGGAGAAGTTCAGGGCGATCCTGGGAAAGCCCTACGGCCTGATCCTGCTCGTGGGCCCCACCGGTTCGGGAAAAACCACCACGGCCCATGCCGCCCTGCACCTGCTCAACCGCCCCAATGTGAAGATCTGGACGGTGGAGGATCCGGTGGAGATCACCCAGAAGGGGATCCGTCAGGTGCAGGTCCACCACAAGATCGGTCTGGATTTCAGCAACGCCATGCGCGCCTTTCTCCGGGCCGATCCGGACATCATCATGGTCGGGGAGATGCGGGATTACGAAACGGCGAAGATGGGGGTGGACGCCTCCACCACGGGCCATCTGGTTCTCACCACGCTGCACACCAACAACGCCCCGGAGACGATCGTCCGGCTCCTGGACATGGGGATCGATCCCTTCTCTTTCGCCGATTCCCTGCTGTGCGTTCTGGCGCAGAGGCTGGTCCGCTCCCTCTGCACCGCGTGCAAGGAGCCCTACCACCCCGCGGGGGATGAAATCCAGGATCTTGCACGCCACTACGGCGAGCGGGCCTTCTCCCTGCTGAACATTCCGTGCGGCGACATGCTTACGCTCTACCGCCCCGGGGGCTGTCCGACCTGCAACGGCACGGGCTACCGGGGAATGATGGGGGTTTTTGAGCTGCTGACGGCGACGGATAACATCAAACAGATGATCATCAGCCGCAGGTCGATCGCCGCCATCCGGAAGACGGCCGCGGGCGAAGGAATGACCACCCTGCTCCAGGAGGGCATCCTCAAAGTGCTCCAAGGGGAGACCGACCTCCTCGAAGTGCTGAGCATCTGCATGCGGTGAAGATAATCAATCTTTTTGTGCGCATGCGCTTTTCTATGGGATTAAATGCTTTGGAATCGCCGATTATTAATTTTATGAGCTATCAAGGAAATGGTGTAAAGGGGCAAAGCAATGAGACAGCAGAAAAAACAGGGCAGAAAGGACAAGGATCCTTCACAAGATCGGGATTCCGAAAAAAGACGTGGACGCCGTTTCTTTTTTGTCTGGCTACCCGTTATCATCTTGGTAATATTATCTTTTTATCTTTTGGTGTTAGATCCTCCACAGCCAGTCGGGCAACCGATCCCGGGAACTTTAAGAAATAGTGAACAGGCACGGTTGGATGAATCCGCCGGAAAAGCGGACATGGTCGTTCTCGACGACGGTAGAATGGTGAAGATTGACGGCTATCTGATGGGATCTCTTGAAGCTGGCCGTCACGTGCTTGTTCAGGAAAATACAACCCTCATCTTCAAACGAAAACACTTTTCTTTTGTACGATATGTTACTGATGCTGGTGGCCAGCGCAGTAAAAACGGCAATTAACTGCGGCTGGATGAAGTCCTTTCCCACGACGGTCATGACCGACTTGTAGAGTATTCCGCAGCCGCCATACCGCCTCAGATCAGGGTACTGAGTTTTACGAAACCCAGATAGGAAAAATACCCGGCAAACACCGTAAGAAAAGCTGCACAGACCGCAATAAGGCCGCGGTAAAGGCGATCGGTGAGGAAATGTCTGCCCCCCGACACGGCAGCCGAGATCAGCGAATACCAGATCAGGTCCGCAAGGATATGTCCAACGAAAAAAAAGGCGACACCCCATAATCCAAACCGCAAGGAATAGAGGATATAACCCAGGCCGATCGTTGCCCACCAGATGATCCAATACGGGTTGGCCATGCTCATCAGTATGCCGGTGAGCATGGGATGATTTCCCCGCCTTTGATTCTCCCCCCACGGAAGATGCAAAGAAGGCAGCGAATGAAACATCCGGAACGCCATCCAGAGAAGAATGATCGAACCGATCAGTGCGGTTGCCACAAAAACCGCCGGCAACTGAAGAAGCGGCGCCAGCCCCAGAAGCAGGGCGATGACCAGTCCCAATTCGAGAATGGCGTGGCCGGCGATCATCAAAGGCCCCGCTATGAAACCGCGTCGGGAGCTTTCACTGATCGTGGCGGTCAGCAACGGTCCCGGCATCAGGGCGCCGGAGAGGGCGATTACAAAAGATGAAGCAAAGATGGCAAACAAGGTGGTCAGCATAGGCTTTCAGAAATATTGCATCGTTCTCGATGTAGCTCAAGCAAAGAATTCAGGAAGGCTGGTCATTGCCCCAACGACGCACGGAATGCCAGGTAGTCCCTCGCGGACTGCCGCGGTTTCTCGAACATCGGGAGGTGGCCCGTCTTCGGCATGACGATGATCCGGGAGTCCGGCATCAACCGGTGGAGGATGTTTGCCGTTTCAGGATGGATGAGCCGATCCTCGCCGCCCCACACAATCAGCGTGGGCACGGTCAATCCGGTCACCCGCGCTTCAACGGAGTCGGTTGTGATTGCCTTGATAACGCGCTCCTCCAGGATGTAATTCGCGATACGTTCTCTTGCCATCACGTTGAGGATCGGGCGGGGGACAAACGGCGGATGGCTCATGACCCACGGCATGAGCGACACGAAATCCTCGTCGGTCTTGATCATCAGCGGGTTCTTTCCCGTCGTTTCAACATACGTGCGCAAAGCGCTTTTGGGAGCGCTCCATACCCCGCCCGGATCGAGCAGCCAGAGGCTCTTCACCTCTTTGGGATAGAGGGCCGCATAGGTCATGGCGATGTGGCCACCCATCGAATTGCCGCCGATATGCAGGTCCGTCAGGCCCAGGGCCTGTGCGAAGCTCCGGAGCCGCCTGGCCTGCGCCGTCGGAGAATAGTCGGCATCCGCCGGATGGGAAGACTCACCGAAGCCGATGTGGTCGGGAATGATCACCCGGTAGTGCTTCGTCAGAAGGCTTGCAACGCGTGTGAAGTTGTCCTTGTTCGCTCCGAAACCATGCAGCAGCATGAGCGGGGCGCCCTGGCCGCCATCCAGATAGACATAACTCAGGCCGTCGGGGAGACGAATCTCTTTCCGTTGAAGCCCCGCCTTCGCCCGCATGGCGTTGACCACGAGGTGAAAGGCGCTCTCGGGTGCGAGGCAGACGAATCCGGCCGCAGATACAACGATCAAAACCACCATGGCCGTAATGATCTTTGCGATGCGCATAGGCTCTCCTCCCTGATCTATATTTCCCCCCGCAGATACCGCTGCCTCAATTCTTCCGGAAATCTCTCGATCGCATACCGGAGCATCGTGCGCGGCATGGTTTTGTAGTGGGCCCGTAGAAACACTTCTTCCGCAGGACGGTCGCGCTTGCCGATCTCACGCAGCATCCAGCCGACCGCCTTATGGATCAGATCCTCCGAATCTCCGAGCAGCCGTTCAGCAATGCGAAAGGTTTCGTCAAATTCCCCGCGCCTGATAAAATGAGCGGTCGCGATGACGGCAATCCTGCGCTCCCAAAGCAAAGGGGATTCAGCCAAAGAATGGAGGGGGAATCTGTCGCCGCCACTCAAATGGGCGCCCACGATCCGCTCCGCTGAAACATCCACCAGGTCCCAGTTGTTGATGAACCGGGTATTCCGGAGATACAGATTGTAAATTCGCTCTTGCAGGAAAGGATCGCCCTGCTCATAGGTGCCGATGAGAATCATGAGCGACAGCAGCCTTGCCTCATGGATCGGGGAATGGAGCAATTGAACGATCCCGGCAAGGGAGAGCGTCCTGTACTCTTTGGCCAACGCCCTTACCTCAGGGACGCGCAGACCGACGAAGAGATCCCCTTCGCCATACTGACCGGGGCCGGTCTTGAAATATCTTTGCGCCGACCGCGCTCTTTCCGGGTCTCCCAGCGACCGCAATCTGTTGCAAATATCCTCTCCCGTTATACGAGGCATGCCCGTCATCCCTGTCGCTTGAGATTCATGCCGATGCTCCAGGCTTTTCCGACGTTATCGCCGACTTCCCAGAGACGATTGTCCGGCATGGATAACATGAATGGCCTTATCTTCTCGATCTCCGGTATCCCGTCGGCACAGCAATCCGCGTTGGCGTATGCACCCGCAATCTCTCCGATGAAAAGCTCATTGGTGGGGAGATCCACGACGCTGACCACCTTGCATTCCATGCAGAGCGGGCAATCGTCGATCATGGGTGTCCCCGTTTCCTTGCCCGTGATAACTTTGAACAGGGTCGATTTGTCCTCCATTCTGCCCGATACGATTCCGCAATAGTCCACCTTTTCCATGAGGTCGATGCCGGGGATATTGACGCTGAAAGCCCCCGAGGCATGAATGCCGCTATTGGTGTAATGGGGCTTTCCCAGCGCAACGGCGATCATGGGCGGCCCGAAGTTGACTCTTGCCACCCATCCGACCGCCATGAAGTTGGGACGCTCGTTCACCAGTGTGCCCACCAGAACCATCGGCATCGGATATGGGAAAGCATTTTTGTCTATCGTGATTTTTGTCATTGTTTCATCCTCCCTTGGATTTAACGGTGCTCGGCAGCGGCGCGAACCGCTGCTGAATCGCAACCGGCCGGTTAACTTTTCCCCGAGTCGTCACGCTCTTTGAAAATCTCCTTCGCAGCGAACAGCCCGTTGAGCGCCGCGGGAAAGCCGGCATAAACCGCCATCTGCATGATGACTTCGACCACCTCCTGCCGGGTGCAGCCGACGTTCAGCGCGCCGTGAATGTGAACCTTTAATTGGGGAGCCGCGGTGCCCAGGGCTGTCAGCGCCGCGACCACGGCGATCTCCCGCGATTTGAGGTC